>CANFNA010000089.1 GCA_947448395.1 Chthoniobacteraceae bacterium | reverse complement strand
GTTTCGCGGAGTGGTTGCTAGCGCTTCCGGGTCGACGCTGAAGGTTTCGGCTCCGGGTTGGACGGCGGGGCAATTTTTGCGGGAGTTGCACTATTTAAAGCTGCGTTCCGGAGCAAATGCAGGGAGGTCTTTCGAGATCACGGCCAACACAGCGGATTCTGTGACGTTGAATGCGGTTGGGGTGAGTTTTGCAGAGAAGCAGTTGTTCGAGGTTTTTCCTGCGCAGACGCTTGGGAGCTTGTTTGGAGCGAGCCAGACGCCACTTCGGACGGGGACTTCAGAGGCCACAGCAGATTTGGTTCGAGTTCACGATGGAGCGAAGTGGAACACCTATTTTCACACCGGCCAGCAGTGGCAAATGAGTGGAGGGACTGTCTCGCAAAACGCGACGGTGATCCGGCCTGGCCAGGGGGTGATTTTGGTCACTGGGGGGAGCCGTTCCGTGAGTTTGGCGTTGCGGGGGAGTGTGAGTATCACTTCCGAATGGACGGCGATTCCCGCGTCTGGAGAGGCTTTGTTGGCGAATCGATCCCCGTTTGAGACCAGCCTTGGAGCCATGAAGTTTCAGTCGCTTCCGGGGTGGGTGACAGGAGTCTCGGCCTCGGTATCGGATAATGTGATGAGCTGGAACGGGACATCGTGGGATGTGTTCTATCACAATGGGACCCGTTGGAAGCGGGTCGGAACCCAAGGTTCCCAGGATGAGGCAGCGATTGAGGTTGGGGAGTCGCTCTTGATTCGCCGAGCGGGTGGGGCTCGAGAGGGGGAGGGTTATTTAGAGACGTCGGCCCCTTTTGTGTATCGGCTTTCCAATTAAAGCGAGGGTTTGGACGCAAGACGAGCGCAGGTACTGAGATCAAATGAAAAGGAATCAAAGCAAAGGGCTGTTCGGTTTGGCGCTGTGTGGAATGTGTGCCCTTGGTGGAGGGACCGTTTTGGCTCAACCAACGGTGCAGGTGGTGTGGGAGGCGCCTTCCTCAAAACCGCTTTTGGATAAGACTGGCAAGCCCCTGACAGCGGGACTCGCAACCGCTGGAGATGGCGCGATTTTGGAACTTGGTTACTACGATGCGGGAACCGTGTCTTCGCCCTTCCAAGGCAAGTTCATTGCACTTACTGGGGTGAGTTCGGCAGTGGCCTCGCTGAGGACGACCTCGGTTGGGGATTCGGGAGGCGAAGCAAACGGGACCTTTAGTATTAGCACGAATTTCAAGGATGGAGCGGCTGTCTTTCAGGGAGACCCGCCAGAATCAGGGACGCCTCTGGTGATCCGTTTTTACGATGGGAAGACGGTGGCGGCGTCCAAGTACTACAACGCGGTCTCCGGAGCTGCGAACTGGCTCTGGAAGGCTCCTGCGGAAGCGCCCGGATCGTTTGTGGTGCTGTCGCTGGCGGATTCCGATTTGGTCTGGCAGGGAGGATTAGGGAGTGCATTCAAGACAACGCTGGAGGGGCCTCCTCCTGCGATCAATCAGGCTGTGGATGGCGGGGGAAGCTCCGGGGGAGAGAGCTCTAATGAATTTCCTGCAATGATCGGCGCTGCACTGAGCTTGAATGTGCCGGAAGCAAACAAGTCCGCGACATACCGTTCGACAGAATTGCCCCCTGGATTGCGCCTCAATACCAGTACTGGAGTTGTAAGTGGAGTTCCCTCGGCAGCCGGTAACTACGCAGTGACTGTGACGCCCGTGAATTCCAGTGGAGTGGCGCAAACGGGCATTGAGTTTAAAATCAACGTGGCGCCGATTGCGAAAGGGGTTGTGGGTAAATTTATCGGTCTTGTGGAGCGTTCTGCCGCGGCAAACTCAAATCGCGGAGGGCAGATTCAGCTCACCACGACTGCAGCAGGTGGGTATTCGGGGCGCGTTTACTTAGGAACCCGCTCCTATTCGATTACTGGAAAACTGGGGCTGCAGGCTACTCATACGGAGGGAGCCACCATCGTGGTTGCATTGCCGCAGCTGGGAAGTGGGGCGCAGTTGGAATTGGGCTTCGACGGTTCAACCCAAAGCTTTTCCGGCACACTCTCCAACAAGAGTGAAAGCGCTTCGGTGAGCGGGGTTCAGGCCCCTTGGAGTGCGGCATATCCGGCCAATAGTCTGAAAGGGGCTTATGCGTTTCGACTGAGCTTGGACGAGCCCGGCGATCTGGTTCCGGAGGGCTACGGATATGGCAAGGTGAATGTCGCGGCTACGAGTGGGATAGCGGCTATTTCTGGCGTTTTGGCGGATGGCTCGAAAGTGAGTGGTAGTGTTGTCATGGGCAAAGCGGGAGAGCTTGCGGTTTATTGTGCAACGACGAGTGTTTCAGTGGCAGGTTGGCTTGCTTTAGAAGCGGCCGAAGCGCCTTCGAGCGCCAACTCAATTGGGGGCGGTCTTTCCTGGTTGAGGCCAGCAGGAACCGGAACGGTGTATGCGGCGGGGTTCGGACCTGTGAATTTACAAGTGGAGGGAGGAACTCCGGTCATCGTGCCTGCGAAAGGTTTGGTGCTTGGACTCGAAGCGGTGTCGGAGGCCAATCCGATGAACGCCAAGCTAACCTTTGCGGGGGGCGGTTTGGAGGATGAGTTCTCTCGGGACTTCGCGGTGAAGGCGACCACTTCAGCCGCCAAGAACACAGCGACCATCCCCGATGGGACTCCGACGCTGACTCTCCCTGTGATCAATCCATCCACTGGTGCATTTTCCGGAACGTTTGTTTTGGCTGGGACCTCTCGGGTGACCGATCGGACTGTGGTGTTTCAGGGGCAGGCTGTGACCATTGGAGGGGAGACGCGCGGATACGGTTATTTTTTGATGCCGGTGCTGCCCACCCAGAAACAGACGCTGATGACGTCGCCTAAACTGTCTGGGAGCGTGATTTTTGAGAGTCTCTAGGAGTGGTGACGTGACCGTGGTTAGAACCTTTTTTCTTATCGTGATGCAAAGTTCAGTTTTTCAAAAAATGAGGCGCCGCTGGCTGTCAGGCCTTTCCGCGAGCGGGGTCGCTTTATTTTTGATGGCAGGAGATGGTCCAGCATTCCCTCCTGCTCCTTTCTATACGATCTACGGCGATGTTCGTGATGAGAATGGGGCCTTGGTTCCGGCTGGGGCGATTCTGATTTTTTCGTATCAGTCCAAGGAGGTCGCGCGTTACCCAATTACGGCGACGCTTGGGAAGGACTACAATTACGAGATTCGGATGCGCATGGATATGAATGCGGGCGGTACGCCGGCGTACAACTCGATTGCCGTGAAGTCTGGGACGCCCTACACGCTGAAGGTCGATGTGGGCGGGGTGACTTATGTGCCGATTGAGTTTTCTGCAAAGCAGCCTGTGGTGGGAGCGGCGGCAGATCGCAAACGACTCGATTTGACCCTCGGAGTGGACAGCGATTTAGACGGGTTGCCCGATTCTTGGGAGCGATCGATGTTGCAGCGATTGGGCTATCCGCTAACCGATTTGTCTCGGATCACGCCGGACGGAATTTTGGAGGCCGATGGCCTGACCAATCTTCAAAAGTACATCTCTGGAACCTATTCGGGAGACACCTCCCAGTCGTTTTACTTAAAAATCAAAAACGTTACCGAGACGGATGTTGTCGTCGATTTTTACACACTCACGAACAAGGTCTATACCATCGAGAAGAGTTCTGACTTGGCGAATTGGGCGCCGGTGGAGTTCGGAATTGGTTCCGCAGGAGAGGTGGCTCTTTATACGGCGACGGCTTCCGAGGTTGTGACGGCTCGGATCCCTTGGGTGAGTGGGGAAGAGAAGGCCTTTTACCGGCTTAGAGTACGATGAAACGATTTTTTTTAACGATGCTGGTTCTTGGTGTATTTGCCGGAATCGCTGAGGCGCAGTGGTACACGAAGAGCTATAATTTATCCGCGGGCTGGAACGCGATTTGGTTATCGGGAGATGCCTCGTACACGACCGTGGACCTTCTTTTTGGAGGGACTGTTTCCTCAGGAACACTCACGTCTGGAACCGCGAATTCAGGGAGTTTAACGTCTGGGACCGTTTCAACTGGAACCTCGGCTACACCGGCTCCGGTGGTGAGTGAGGTGTGGCGCTGGAATCCAAACCCAGACCAGACTCAGTTCATCCAAAATCCTTCCGCTCCGACGACCTTGAGCGATGAATGGACGGTGTGGAGGCGAGATGGCACGGAAACGAAGCTCGTGCGGATGGTTGGAAATTCAGCCTATTTGATTCGAGCCACTGGGGCCATGACCGTATCCATTCCGATGCGAGCAGTGCCACCGTCGGCAACGTGGTTATTGTCAGGCGCGAATTTTCTTGGGTTTCCGGCCCTGAGCGGTGGAGCGGTGATGGCGAACTACTTTTCGAGTATGATTTCCGGCGGAAATCGTGGACTGCCCGCTGGGACGAAGGTTTTCAAGTATGCGGGAGGAGATCTGGGGCCAAACAATCCGGTGGCTGTGACGATTGGGAGTGAGCAGATGAATCCCGATACGGCGTATTGGTTCAGTTATCCCGCGGTCAGTGATTTTGAGGGGCCGGTCCGTTACGAGGTGCCTTCTGTGGACGGACTGGCATTTGGTCGCACGTTGCCGACCCAATTGCTCGGAATCACGAATCGGACCACGAGTGCGATTACCTTGAACTTCACTTTGGAGGCTTCCGACAGCGCTCCCGCAGGACAGCCTTCTGTGCTTGGGGGAGTTCCTCTGGTGAGGCGAACGTTTTCTGCGGATACTAACGCTTATACTGAGACGCCGGTCGGAGCGCTGGGTTCTTTCGTCGTTTCCGTACCGGCTTCTAGTCGGGCGACGGTGGAGTTTGGCGTGGATCGCACAGGGATGAGTGAAGGGGGGGTGTACGCCTCGGTTTTGCGGGTCAAGGATGCGTCCAATAACACGGATGTTCGTCTTCCTGTGACGGTTCAGGCAGCTTCGAAAGCGGGGTTGTGGGTGTGTGAGGTGCAGGTGAAGGCGGTCAATTCGACCCCTGCGATCAGCTCCGATCCGAATGCGACGAATCCCACCGGACCGAGCACTCAGGTGCAGCCGACTTCGCAACCGTTCCCCTTGTATTATTTACTGCACATCGACGGCAGTGGGGTGGCCAGAGTGCTGCGTCAGGCTTTTGTGGGGAAACTCACCGCAGCAGGCAATGCCATGGGGATCACGGTGAAGGAATCGTTGATCCAGAACGCTGTGGTGAGCGATGTGAAACCAGCGCGTTATTTTTCGCCGACGATGCCGTTTTCAACGCCCGTGGTCACAGCGAGTGGGGGGGCCTCCACCGCGTTAAACTGGACGCTGACCCACTCTTACGACGATCCCGCCAATCCTTTTGTGCACGCGTATCATCCTGATCACGACAATCGCGATGCCAAGTTTGCGTCGAAGCTTCCTGCTGGCGTGGAGAGTTACACCGTGGTGCGCAACTGCGTGCTGACATTTACAGACGCCCCGCCGGACGGTTCAAACGTGAGCGGATGGGGGTCTATGGTCTTCGGGGGAACTTACGCGGAAACCCTTCTCGGTCTTAATAAGTACCCTTTAACGACGAGCGGTATTTTTCGCATGCGCCGCCTTTCAGAAATTTCCGACATTAATACCAACACGCAGTAGAGGCCGTCGCCGCTCCTCCATTTCTACCATCGTCCATTTCGACCCACTTTTTATCTGACCTCATCAAAAACTATGAAACTCACCCCGTTTATTTTGTTGTTAGCCTTGGGGCTTTTCACCGGCGAATTCGTGGCTTCTGCGCAGACCTCCGTTGTCCCTAATTTGGTCAGCTACCAAGGGCGTGTGACCGATCGAAATGGGGCCTTGATTGGGACTGGAACGCCTGTGAATCGATCTGTGATATTCAAACTGTACACGGCGAGTTCTGGGGGGACTCCCATTTGGGCGGAGACTCAAACGGTCACGATTGCTGAGGGGGAGTTCAGTGTGCTTATTGGTCTTGGGGACGGTGTTTCTGGGTTTGTGGGGAGCAAGTCTCCCGCTGCCACTCCGTACAAAAACTTTGCTGCTGCATTAAACACGGCAGGCACTTCGTCGATTTATTTGGGTGTGACCGTCGATGACGGCAACAGTTCTACGGTGGATGTGGAAATCGCCCCTCGGCAGCAACTCGTCGCGGGACCATTTGCGATCCGAGCCGCAGTTGCCGAGACGGTGGCAAGTTCCGCGATTACTTCCAGTATGATCGGCGATTTGCAGGTCGCAACGAACGCAATCCAATCGCTTGCGGTAACGACTCCGAAGATTGCGGACGCTGCGATCACTAGCGCAAAGATCGCCAATGGGACGGTCATTGCAGAGGACCTGGCCTCTTCGTCTGTGACATCCGACAAGATCGATGTGAACACGGTAGGTCTTTGGAATGTGACCGGCGGCAACGTCTATCGCGGCGGCAACGTGGGGATCGGCACCAACGCACCTGGGTTTCCGCTTAATTTCGCTGATGTTCTAGGCGATAAAATCTCGCTCTGGGGAAATTCTGGAAACTCTTTTGGGTTCGGTATCCAGCCTTCGCTGCTTCAGATTCATACGAGCGTGAGTAGCTCGGATATTGCGTTTGGGTACGGCAGTTCTGCAGCGATGTCCGAAACGATGCGGATTAAGGGTAATGGGAACGTCGGAATCGGAACAACTACTCCGAATTTTCCGATGAGTTTCGCAAACACGCTTGGGGATAAGGTTGCGTTGTGGGGACAGGATGCTCAGTACCATTACGGATTCGGAATTCAAGGCGGGCAACTTCAGATTCACACCGATAGCGTAGGGGCGGACATTGTGTTTGGGCACGGGGGCTCTTGGTACTTTACGGAGCGGGTTCGGTTCAAAGGAAACGGAAGAGTGGGGATTGGAAATAACAACCCATACGCTCCCCTTCATGTTTCCGGTGCGCAAGCGAGCGGGTTTTACTTGCAAGCGTACATGGATGGCTCTGGAGCGCACGATGTTGGGGGGAACGGCCAATACCGCGATGATTTGTGGTGGTCCATTATTTCAGACGGGCGTATCCGCGCGGGTGCGTTTGATGTGAATTCTGATTCTCGGATCAAGAGGGATTTGCGTCCTTCGGATCGAGAAGCTGACCTAGTAACTTTGGGGCAAATTCAGATTACCGACTACCGGCTGATTGATTCGGTCAAGCAAGGCAATAGGCCCCAAAAAAAGGTGATTGCCCAGCAAGTCGAAAAGGTTTTTCCGCAAGCCGTGGGGACTTCGAGGGGAGCGGTGCCGGACATTTATAAGAGTGCTGTGCTGAAGGAAGGTTGGGTGAGACTTGCCACGACCTTAAAAAAGGGAGACCGAGTTCAATTGGTGACGAAAAAGGAGGAGGCTGTTTACGACGTCTTGGAAGTGGCTGCCGACAAATTTCGGGTAGAGATCGAGGGGGACTCTGAGGATGTTTTTGTCTATGGGCGTGAGGTCACAGACCTCCGGAATGTCGACTATGACGCGATTGCGATGCTCAATGTTTCTGCGACTCAGGCGCTCGCTCGCCGGCAAGAGGCTGATCGCAAGGAGAATGTGGTTCTTAAGGAGAAGGTGGTCGGTCTCGACAAAGAGAACACGGCTCTGAGGGAGAAGATCGCAAGCTTCGAAGCCCGACTGCAAGCGCTGGAGAAGTTGAGCAAGCCCTCTAAGTAGGAATTTTCGAAAGACGTCCTACTTATGGAATGGATTTTCTCCAAACTGAGAGCCCTTTGGGTGGCGCGCTTGAGGTTTGTTTTCTTGGCCGTGCTGATGGGGGCGTTTTCTAGCGCTCAGGCCCAGTACGCCATCAAGAGCGGGGTGTATAACCGCCTGAGTCAGCGGGTGCCGACGTACAATCCGAATGGGATTTCTCCGCTGGGTACGAGCACGGTGGCTCCAGTGGGGTCGCCGACGACTTTGCCCCAGTTTTCAGGATTTGCGGAATCGTCTTCCTCGAGTGGGGTGATCTCGGGGACTTCCTCGATGACGTATCCGTCGAGTGTTTACACGGCGAGCGGGGTTACTTCGGGAGTGGTGCTGACTCGGTCGAGCCTTGGGACTGGGTTTGCTTCCGGAATTCCGCGCTATTCGTTGGGGGATGTGATTGTTCCGCCCACATCGATCATCAATTCGGGTGGGCAGATCCGCACGGTTGATGCGAGCTCCTTTTGGCGTTCGAAGCCGTTACAACCCGGAGAGACCGTCATCAATCCGAGTGGGTCCAATCCGTCCAACTACCGCGATGGAACGCTCATCACGAGCTCTACTTTGGCGGCGGGTAGGCTTCTGGACTACTACTACAGTCCGCATGCTAAGGCGGTATTTGCGAGCGCCTCTGGGACCGTTTCCTTGACCTGGGTTTCAAGCCTTCCGGACCCCGTGACTCGGGAATATATTTTCTACAACGAGACCTTTACCGTCTCCAGTACCAGCCGAATTCCCGTCCGGAATCTCTACTGGACGGAGCGCGGATATAATGGGCCGCAAGTGGCGATTCCATCCGGCCAGATCTATCGGGTGAATCCGGTATTCAATAATTGGTTCCCGGAGACGGTTGCTTCGGAAGTCGTTATCGCGGGGGATTCGACGCGAAGTACGAGCACCTCTCAGCAAACGGTCGCTTTACAGGAACAGAGTCAGGTAATCCGGACGCTTTGGTACGAGAAGTTCAATGGGGTCGGACGGTTGCACGCCTACAACATCACGGGACGAATTTTGGTGGAGTACTTGGGGTCTGAGCGCTCGGATGGGACGTTTGAGTTTTTGGGGGTCGATGTGGTGAATGTAGACCGCTCACTCCCGAGTGTGGTGCAGAACGTGGAGTTGGGGAGCGAGATTCGGCCCTATGACGGGACACAGACGGATACGAGGACGAGTTTACAGGCGCTACCGGTCTCCTCAGGGGGCGGGGCGGATCAAACCCCGTACTATGGAAGTGCGACGCGGGCGGATGGCAATTTGGCGTATTATGCAGAGCGCACGAATGACATTCCCGAGCGTGTCTCGTTTTACTGGCTCGAACCGCAGCCGATTGGTGGGGGAGCCTCTTTGGCTTCGACGACGCCGAATACGTTGATCAACTGGCCGAAGTATTTGAACCAATACACGCTGAGTTGGCCGACTGACGTGACCAAGTATGCGCAATACACCGTGGGTTCGACGGGCAGTAGTGTGGCCACCGGAACTGGGCTGCAATTTCCTGGGGGAAATCTTCCCCAGGTGGTTTATCAAGATTCGCCCGAAGGGGATTTGACGCAGGACACGCTGACCCAGCGTTTGTTGGTCAATTTCACTGGCGAGACTGACCAGTTGAATCGATCGCTTCTCAAGTTCATGGGGACCAATGGTGCGATTTGGTATGTGCCGATGATGACTCAGGCGATGGGGCGCGCGGGTTATTTGGAGGGAGATGGAACGGCTGCAGTGACGGGGACGGTTTATGTGGGTGAACGATTGGTTCCACCGTCGTCTGATTACTCCACAGCGGCCTATGTGGCGGAGGGGAATAGTTACTCTCCAAGCGCGTACATCAATCCGTTCACGAGCGGGGTGCCGGCAGCCGAACTCGGCGCGGTGATACCGGTGAATGCGCTGCCCGGCGGTCAAACTAGCCTCACGGTCTGGTGGTTTAAAAAGATCGCGGCGAAGTCGGTGGAGTTCAGTGATTTTTACGTACCGGCGAAGATCGGTCGTTACACAGTGGCCTATCGAGATAGCACCAGCACGGTCGAAACCTTTGATGAAAGCACGACTTCGGAGTGGACGAATAACCGGATTTCCGCGATGGCGGTCCCAAGCGGAGCGGGACTAACGGCTTCCAATGTTTTGGGGCCATTCAGTTCTTACTCCGTTGGAGGAACCTCGAATTCGGTTCAGAGCGGGCCTGTCACTTTCAAGACTTACTCCCCAGGCGTTCAGGCTGCGGGCGGAATCACTTTCTCCTTCCAGTTGTACCGGATTGATCAGTGGCTGAATAAATCGTTCCGAGTCTATCTGCAACCGATGGGCGCGACGGCTCCCCTTGAGGTTCTCTCGCAGTCCTTCTCGAGTGCGACTGCTGTTTCGACGGTGAGCTCTGGATCGTGGAGTGCCGGTGGCGTGAACTACTCCTGGAGCATCGCGCCCATCGCCAATTCGAACACCGACTTTGTCGCGCTACCGAATGGAGTGCCTTCAGTGAACGATCAGGTTTTTTCGGTGACTGTAAATGCCACCCCAACCACCCCGGATGGCGCCGATTCGCTCGCCTCGTATCAGCTGGGGTTTGGCTCGAACTTAGACTCTCCCGCAGGGGCTTTCGCCATTGATAATCTTACGATCTCGATGGGCATTCCGAAGATCGTCCTCGCTTCTAATCGCGGGTCCGGCCCGCTCCCGAATAATGCAGAGAACGGGGTTGTGTACAATCAGCCCAATCCCAATGCAGCGGGGTACAATCCGAACGAGGAACACGCCTTAATTTTGGACGGAGTGGCCTATGCATTACGGGATGATCTCAACGTTTTAACTGGCGATTATACGACGTCTAATCCGCGGTATACGTCGCAACGCAGAGTGCTCATCCAGTACATCGATCCGAATGACAACCGTCCGGCGATGGCGGTCTATGGGGTCGAGCGCGAGAACGCCTTGTACCAGTTTGACTATGATGTGACGGCGGGAACCATTCTGAACGGACTTTCGCCGCTGCCGCTGCCGGTACTTCCGCTCGCGCTTTCTGCGACGGGCGGATCGATGAACAAAGAGGTCGATTTGGGCGTTACCTATGCAGATGTGACTCCAGCGACCGGTTCTCCGGCGGTGTACTCCTCGTTCACTTACAAAGATCGCAAGGGTTATGATTGGGTCTACCGCGGTCCCCACAGTTCTGACAAAAATCCCGCGCTGGGCATGCGCTTTTACTATCCCATGCGCTCGGAATTTGTGTTTCCAGGACTGAGCAAGCAGCCAGCGGATGGCACGGCGTTGCCGTATCTTCGTCCTTCGAATGGATCCGGAGGATTTACTGGCGATGCGGTGACTGGCACTCCTCTGACGGTGGTTTATCGTCCGCAGTGGCCTGATTCTCCGCCGACATTGAGTGTGGGGGAAACCTTGGCGCTTCAGAAAACGGGATTGCCGGCGGTGCGCGGTCAGACGAGCGCGCAGGTTCTCTATCAGCAGTCTGTGGCGTTGGGAGGTGCGGGTTCTTTGAGTGTGACGCTCATGGATCCGACGCGTGCAAAGACGGTGCTCATCAACGATTTGAGCGTTGGGCTCACGGCGCTTCCTGCGTCATTGAAAACGACGATGGACAGCGGAAAGACGTATTTTCAGTTGGCGCAGCCCCACCTTCAGAAACGGTTTTATTTTAACCAGCAACTCGGGAACAAGGGCGGCTTGGTGCTCGAAGGCGCCTTCCATAACGTGGATGCAGGGGAAGATTATCTTGATCTAAATACTCTCAGCCCAGACGACGTGAAGGCGCTCAAAGGGCTGGTTGCTTCGACCGACGCTGACAATGCGAAGTGGGGAAAAGCCATCGATGCGCTGAGCACCAAGGTGCAGACATTCGTGAAAAATGCGGCGAAGCCGGGAACGTATGTGGCGGATCCCAATCTGGATGTCGTGGTGAACGGGGTCACATTACCGCAGATCCTCAACTCGAATACGGCGGTGGACAGCTATGCGCTGACCGCTTTGGGGAAGGGGAGTGGATATGTGACTCTGGTGTTTGGGGACGGTGCGGCGTTTACGCCGATCGGAGAACCGGTTTCGATGCAAGTCGTGAAGGTCGTGAATACTCTGTATAAAGGGGACTTAAAGGCCATCTTCGCC
>CANFNA010000088.1 GCA_947448395.1 Chthoniobacteraceae bacterium | reverse complement strand
CCCCTCACGTTCTGGCGAGCCCTCGTGATCCCTTCAACAACCGAGTTAACAGCCTCCAAATGGCTGGGATTTGAGGCCAATCGAACGGAAACCTTATAACCATCCGCCAACTCACGCTTCGTCCGATACCCGAGGTGATATTTCACGTCCCCGTCCCCCGCCACCGTATCTGGCATATAATTTTCCGAGAACTGCGAAAACATCACAGAAATTGGCTTCTGCAGGAACTCGTTAATGACGCTGAGCCGACCGCGATGCGCCATCCCCATGACGATCTCCTCCACCGAATGCTCCGGACAACTCTCCAACACTCCATACAAGGCGACCATCAGTGATTCACCACCCTCAATCGAAAACCGCTTTTGCCCGATAAACCGTGCATGCAAAAACTTTTCAAAACTTTCAACCGAAAGCACCTGCTTCAGCATGCGCTTCTGAGTCTCACCCGAAAGCGTCAACCCAGCGGACATCACCTCAAATTTTTCGCGAACCCATTCACGGACCTTTGGGTTCTGAATATGCGCAAACTCCGCCCCTATGTGACGGCAGTAAATTGAATCCAGCGCCGAAATGAGCTCCCTCAGCGTAAAGGTCTTTCCATTCCCAAAAAGAGGGGTGCTCACCGATCTGTCTAAGTCCTTCTCCTGAAATCCAAGGGCTTCCAAAGTAAGCAACGGCGCCTCAGGGGCTGTGTCCGCCAAGGGATCTAAGTGGGCCTTGGTATGGCCAACTGAACGATAAGAGTGCACCAACTGATCCACTCGAGATTGCCAAGCCCCGTCGCCAGTGGCGCCCCCACCGCCTTTCTGAACTAGTCCGCCCAGTTCAAATCCTTCAAAAAAGGCAGCCCAAGTAGAGTTCACAGAGTCTGGATTCTTTTTCCAAAGCTCGTAATTAGCCTCAATCAAATCCGCGTTGGATCGAAAGGGAAGGGTGGTAGACATACAAAAAAAAGAAAAGGGGTTAGGGGAATGGCGAGTTTAGAACAGGAGAAGGCTGCTGCGGAACCTTTTTCCTAGCCAATTAGGCGACTAACCTAGCCAATTAAGCGACGAATCGTCCCTTCAACGGCGCAAACCACTTCCTCCACACCCACTTTATTCATGCAGGCAAAGTCCAAAGGACACTCCCGCAGAAAACAAGGTCCACAAGGTACGCGGTGCTGAAGACAGGTGTGCCCTTCGCCTATCGGTCCGGTGGCAAGCGGTTCGGTGGAGCCAAAAATAGCCACAACAGGCACTCCCAACATCCCCGCCAAATGCATCGTCCCTGTGTCGTTCGTCAGCAGCAGATCACACCCTCGCAGCACTTCCAGCAACTCCTCCAACGAGGTCCGTCCAATCCAGTTCCTAAGCCCGCCCCCGGAGAACAATCGCTCAATCTCTCCTCCAATCGCTTCGTCCTTCTTCACCCCAACCAAGTTCCACTCGCACTGGTAGCGCGAAGAAATCTGCCGCATGACAGCCGCAAAACGATCCGGAAACCACCGCTTCGCCGGACCATATTCCGCTCCTGGACAAACCGCCAACCGCAGTCCTCGGTTCCCTTCTCCAGCGGAGGGCTTGGCAGACACTCTTTCAAAGGCCCAGTCTGATCGAGGAAGACAGGGCGCACCAATCGCCTCCACCAGACGAAGATAATGGTAAACATGATGCTCGGGGACCGCCTCATGCCCCTGTCTCTTTTCCACAATCTGATTCAGAAACCATCGCCGCGTATGCCCAGCATACCCAACCCTCCGAGGAATCCCAGCCAACCACGCCTCCAAACCCACCCTCAGCGAATTCGGAAACAACACAATCGCGTCATATCCCCCAACGCCGAGAAGTCGCGCTACATTCCGAATTCCACCCTGCCTTGGAATCTCAAGCACACAATCCACACCCGGAACGCTCCTCCAAAACCCCGCCAACTTCTCAAGCGTGAGCACTGTTAACTCAATATCTGGACGCGATTTTCGAATCGCTCGAATCGCAGGCACCGTCATCACTGCATCCCCAAGCCAGTTAGTGGAACGAACCACCAGACGAAACTTTTTCGTCAGTCCTTCAGTACAAATCGGACGCTTTGTTCGAGAGAGCAGAAAATTTGGCTGCGGCGTTTTCCAGCGGTTATGAGACCAAAGCCAGTCTTCTGGAGACGCTTGAATCTGTGATTCCAAAATCCGATTCACTTGAACGCTGACGGTTTCAGGGTCCTTAGAAACAGGCTCTTCCGGCACCGAAATCACCAAGCGCCAGCGCCCCTTAGGCAGCGTCACCATCGCGACGGACACCAATGCCGCCCCCGACCGAAGAGCCATCATCGCAGGCAAAGGCGACGTGGACGCCAGTCGCCCAAAAAACGAAATCCAGCCGCCGGAATCCCCGGCATGCTGATCCGCAAGCACCCCCACCACTCCTCCGTGTCTGAGCATTTCTAACGCCCCAAAAAAACCCTCTTTCCGGGCGAAAAGCCGAAGGCCTTGACGCTTCCTCAATGACAAAATCGAGGCGTCTATGAAGGGGTTTCTTAGATTCTGATAAATCGACCCTGCAGAAACTCCAAAGACTTCTGGAGAAACTTGCGCCAGCAATTCCCAGTTTCCGAGATGCCCGAGCACCGCCACCAATCCCCGATTTTGCTTAAGCACTCCTTCCAGATGCTCCCGCCCCTCGATCTGAACCCTCTCGAAAACTTGTCGAGGTTCCATCCGAGCCATTCTGACCCCTGCAAGCATATTGGAAAATAACCGCGCAAAATGCTCCCGCCCCATTTTTTCCGCACGCATGGGAGACATAGAATCCCCAAAAACGAGTCGCAGATTAGACTTCACTAGCCTGCGATACGAAGGCGCGACATACCAAGCAACCATCCCACTCCAACGCCCCACCGCAACCAAGGCCTCTATGGGCAACAACCCAAGGACACGGGTGACCAGCACATACACCGCATAGAAAATTCGCGCCCCAATCATTTCGCACGCCTCCAGTGCACGAACCGGAGCGGGTGTTCGTCCAAGAGGTTTGGAACGATCCCGCCCAACCGCTCTGGGTCATAAAATTGAATCCCGACATAAAAATAAAGCGGGCACACAGGAACCTCGCGACTCACTAAAATCTCCTCAGCCTCCCTGAAAAGAGAAAACCGTTTCAAGACGTCCGGTTCCTTTGCGGCTCCCGCAATCAGCTCATCATAATGATTCATCCCCCAACCCGTCCGAT
Source organism: Chthoniobacteraceae bacterium (assembly GCA_947448395.1). GTDB lineage: Bacteria > Verrucomicrobiota > Verrucomicrobiia > Chthoniobacterales > Chthoniobacteraceae > Chth-196. Next base: position 8,617 of record CANFNA010000088.1, on the reverse strand, counting down.
TGTTCCCATCCCCTGTTACAAACATATTCAAAAAGGTATTGGGATCATTGTAATCCGCCACCCAACTCGATCGGCAGAGGTCATAGTCCAGCGCGCTCTGGGAGGCCAAATAGACCGTCCATTCCTGTGCCTTCAGTTGCATCTTGATCCCCAATTCGCGCTCAAACATTCCCTGCAATTCGACCGCGATATCACGGTCCATGTCCGAGTCTCCTTTGAAGAGATAATCAAAAACAGGAAACCCTTTTCCCCCCGGAAAGCCGGCTTTCGATAAAAGACTCCTCGCCTGCTCGGGATTCCTCTCCAGACCCGCAGGGGGCTCATATCCATGCCCCGTTCCCGGTGGCACAAAACTCGCCGCAACGGTCTCTCCCGCACGCGTGATCTTTTCCACGAGAATCCGCCTGTCGATTACCAGAGCCATGGCCTGACGCACTCGCGGATCGGAAAAGGGAGCTTTCTTACAATTAAACCGAATGAAGTAAGTCCCCAAAAAAGGAGATGCGTGAAAGTCCTTCCGCTTCTTCAACTCGGCCATCAACGCAGTAGGAGCCAGTCCCTTATCCATCATCAGATCCGCCTGTCCCGTGGAGTAAAAATTGAACGCCGTAGAGGCCTTCGCTGAAGGCAATATATCGATGCTCTTTAGAGCCACCGAAGCGGCATTCCAATACCCAGGATTTTTTAATAGCCGCACACGATCGAACAACCGCCACTCCTTCAACAAAAACGGGCCATTTCCAACAAAGTGGGCCGGTCGGGATGCCCAATCCGCATACGCCTCCACCGTTGGACGATGAACTGGCAAGTACGTGGTAAACGCACACAGGTCAGGAAAATAGGGAGTCGGGTTCTCTAAAAACACCTCCAAAGTCCGCAGACTCGTCGCACGCACTCCCACTTCCGAAAAATCGCCCAGTTTCCCCTCATTAAAAGCCTGGGCATTCCGGATGGGATACAACTGAGAGGCATATTCGGAGGCCGTCTCGGGCAATAGCACCCTTCTCCAAGAGTAAACGAAATCGTCACTGACCACCGGATCGCCATTTGACCACAGCGCCCCCTCACGCAAATGGAAGGTATAATGAAGACCGTCCGAACTGACCTCCCAGCGCTCAGCAACCCCAGGCTTCGGCTGCGCCTCTTCGTCAAAACTAGTTAATCCCTCAAACAGGGCATACGCGATTCGCCCCGTGGATTGTGCTGTAATTAACGCCGGATCCAGAACCTCAGGCTCTGCTCCATTGATGAACACGAGATCCGCACGATCCATCCCCCGCTCACACGAAGTCCCTGCCAAAACGAGCAGCACTCCAACGAGCATTCGACCCAACCAGCCCAGACAGCGCCCCAAGAGATACGGATACTCCATCGGGATTGGGTAATGGAGACCTTCGGATGCTGCCCAAAGAAACATCCCAGAGCAGCTACCCGCCCAGAAATGCTATTGTCCAGCGCCAGGGGCCTTTGGCTCGGGAGTTGGCGCTGAAGGTACGGTTGGTGCTGGCGCTGAAGGGGGAGGGATCACCGGTGCCGGATTAAGCTTAGGCTCAGACACTTTTAAACTGGGCACGTTATCTTTTTCAACCGCCCCCTCCTTAGGAGCCTCTGGTGACTTCGGGGCCGCCGGTGAAGGAGGCGTCGCATCCTTGTCTTTCACAGGCGTAACAGGTGCAGACACTGGCTTGATCTCCCCTTCCGGCTTGCCAACCTTAGCATCCGATGCAGGCGGAACTGCCGCCTCTTTCTGAGGAACTTGGGCCTTTTCGCCCTCCTTATTCGCGGGCTCAGGAGTCGCCGTCTTTGCAGGACCACCCTCTGGAGCCTTCGATCCTTCTGGAGTAGTCTCCGGGCTGGGAGCCCCCTGAGACTTTGCATCTACCTCGGGAACAACAGGCTTCGATAGTTCCTTCAGTTTCTGTTGCACGTTAGAAGCGGTGCGCCCCTGCCTCGCATAGAGCGCCGACAAGAGCAACGTCAGTCCAAAAAACAAAACCCCAAGCCAACGCGTGATCGTTGCCAAAACGTTGGTGGTCTGCGCTCCAAACAAGGAGTCCGTCATCCCCCCCCCAAAGGCGGCGCCTAGACCTTCGTTCTTCGGCCGCTGCATCAGCACCGCAACCACAATCAACACACAAACCAAAATATGAACCGCCAGCAACAGGTTGATGAAAATCGTGATCATGAAAAAAGCCTAGAAAAGGTGAGCCCCTCACCCTGCCCCTCTCGAATCCCAAAATCAAGCGCGGCCTGCCTAACTCTCTCCAGTTGGGTAAAAATGCTTAGCTTTGAGCCTCCCCTTTTTTGCCTATCGCTCAATCTATAGTCCGAATGACCACTAAACCTCAAAACACTAAACCTTAAATTAACGCCGAACCAACTGCGGACGCGCCTCTTGTTTCTTCAACATAAAGGCGCGCTGCATCTCAGCACAACGACTCTTCATCTCAGCCTCGTAAGCCTTCAACCGAAAGCTTGGAAACGCTCGGAGCTTCATCACCTGCCAAGCACCGGAATCCTCCAAGGGACACAGTTTCTCACTAGCCGGATGCCCACTGAAACCCACCCCGCTCTGGCGACAGATGTGCCTCGCCATCGCAACAATCGCCACTAACTCCACGTCGTGTTCCGCGGTCTGGGGGTAATCCACCCACCGAATGACGCTGCAAAGCCGCTCAGGAAGTCCCACTTTCTCCGCAAACCAAGTCCCCATTTGATGCGTTGTCGCATCAATGTGCCTCTTTTCAGAAGCAGCCAAACTAACGCGCTTCTCCATGGCGTACTGCAAAATCGTTTGAAATCCAATCGGATGCAGCCGTAGTAAAAGCAGTTTTCCAATATCGTGGATCAGACCGGCGGTATAGGCCAAGCGCGCTAAATTCGGCAATTCAAGCGCCAGACAAGTCGCTTCCGCAATCTTCGCCGTGGACACAAGAAACTCTGAAAAGCTTTTCCAAGAGCAATCAGGCTCCACATACATGTTGTCGTCTTTTACACGAATCAACCCCCTTCCCAGCGCCGATAAGCGAACTTCACCCAACATTCCGATCGCTGATCTCGCATCCTCCACAGGAGCCGCCGTTCCTTTCGACTTCGACTTTCTGATCTGATTGATGGCGATTAGAACCTGCGTTTTTAACCCCGCATCCCGATCCACAAGATCCATCACAGGGCGAAGAGAAGCAGCCGTTCCGGTGGCGGTCATCAAATAAGCAGCGAAAACCGAGTCGATCACAGGACACCCTTCCAGAGACTCCACTTCCCTCTGTAACTTCTCCTTCGACAAAACTGGATACGAATCCTCCGCAATCGCTTTCTCCCACAGAATCCGACTGCGCGCTTCAATCTCGGCCCTCAACTCGTCCTCACTCAAAAAATCATCTGGGACAAAATCAGGATCCAAGTGCCACTGGATGCAACGATTGGCGTACTGAAGGTAATGTAAGGAAGATTTGAAATGCTCCCACCGCCCCGCTTTCGCCTCGCTATCTAAAAAGGAAAAGCAATTGGCAATCCCTATCGCCCCAGCTCCAACGGCCTGATCGCGAAGCATGAAGACCTCGTCAAAAATATCCTGGGCCACCTCTTTCGGCAGAATCAGTCCGCTGAAAGCGCCCTTCGACATCTCCTCGGGCATTTCCTCAGCCGTTTCTTCGATCCTCTTCAAAAAACCCTCACGAGCAGACTCAACTGCATCCCTTAAATTGGTGAGCCTTTTTGCGAGAAGATCAGGAGCCACTCCCGCGACATGAGGCCCGCGTTCCTTATCCTCAAACTCGCTGACATACCAATAGGGATTCGCGGACTTGCTCACTTCCTCCAGAAGCGGCCCCTCCTCGAATGGCTTCAGGAAAAAGTTCTGAATCCCTAAGGCCACCGCTGCCTTCGCATTCTCTCTGGTCCGGTGCGCAGCACAAACCACCACTGGGATCCGCTTAAAATAGTAGTGCCTTTTGAGACGATGAAGAAATTCCAGCCCATCGCCCCCCTCCAGCTTCAACTCCATAAACACCAAATCCACCTTCAGATTCCGCTCTAAAAACTCCCAAGCGGCCACCCCGGACGCAAACGCAACGCATCGATGCCCGCCACGGGATAACATCCCGTTCATGGCGAGCTGCGCTATCTCATCTGGATCAACGAGAAGAATATTTGCCATTGGTCGCGAATTGGTTGGGCGGCGAGAAAGTTATTTTGAACGTACACAATACAACTAACCACACTAAAGCTAGTCGACTAACAAAGTTAACCAAATCTTTGTTAACGTATCTCCAACCGTTTGCCCACGGCGTTTTCGCCGTTTCTCAAAAATTTTTTAACTTCACAGATTCTTTACAACAAATCTCTCAAAAATGAGATTCCAGCTTCGTCATAGCCTTTCAAAACCGCTCCCTTGTCTCGCACTTCGCCATCCCTACGATCGCTCAATAACCATCCAATTTCTCTGTCTCAGAAACCGCTCGCGTTCGATTTTGGATCCGAGCCGAAACCGACCGCGCCGAGGTCGGCAACTTGCTAATCTCGACACTAGGCACCGCACATCCCCTCCCCTCGAGCCATACAAGCCCCTACCAAACGCGTCCCTTGCAATCCCATGGATACGTCTTCCCTACAAACCAGCCGAAGAACCTTCTTTACTACATTGGCCTCCGTCTCTGGGGCCCTCTCTGTCCCGCGACTCTCGGGAGCTGAACCTCACACCGTAGGGGTCTTCGAAGAATCAGCCCGCCCTCTTCCCTTGAACAACGATTCGGATGTGATTGTCTGTGGCGCAGGGCCGGCCGGCGTCACCGCCGCCATTACAGCGGCTCGGGCTGGAGCGAAAGTGCGCCTGTTTGAAACCCACGGCTCTCTTGGCGGAGTTTGGACATCGTCCCTCCTCGGCTACCTCCTCGACTTCGATAAACCTGGATTCAATCAAGAACTCGTCCAACGCCTTCGGGAACGGGATGCCATTCACGGCGAGGGGATGAATGGACTCAGCTACCAACCCGAGGAGATGAAGCTATTGCTGGAAGAACTTTGTGGCTCCTCAGGCGTAAAGATCCAACTTCATACGCGAGTTAGCGCAGCTTACCGAGACGGCCGTTCTCTCAAAACGGTTGTTACTGAGTCAAAATCAGGGAGACAGGCTTGGCAGGCGCCTGTCTTCATCGACACGACCGGCGACGGAGATCTCGGAGCCCAAGCCGGTTGTGAATTTGAAATCGGAAAACAAAAGGAATGTCCCTGCCAACCAATGACCATGTACGCGCTTCTTGTGGTGAAAAACGTGGCCGACATCGCCGACTGCATCCACGGTACAGGAAACAACGGACAGCACACCGCCCCAAAGGCCTTCCAAGAGATAATCCGTCGAGCAGGCGTCACTCCGAGCTACGGACATGCCTGCCTATTCCCAATCCGCGACAATCTCGTCCTCTTGATGGCTAATCACGAATATGGCGTGAATTCCTCTGACGCAGCTCAAGTCTCCGACGCCACTCTCCGTGCCCGCGCAGAGATTCACCAAATCGTACGAGGCCTTCGAAAGCTCGGAGGTGCCTGGGATGGCGTGCAAATTGCGGCGACTCCCGAGCAAATCGGAATTCGCGACGGACGCCGCATTCGCGGACGCTACGTGGTGACGAAGGAAGACCTGATTCAGGGCGCCAAACAGGATGATGCGGTCGTGAAAGCAACCTTCCCAGTGGATATTCACGCGGTCACTTCTGAGGATAATAAGAAATCAGCCTACAGCAACGCGGGCGTCAAAATGAAACCCTACGACATCCCCTTGCGCGCACTCATTGCCAGAGATGTCGACGGACTCATGATGGCAGGGCGGTGCATCTCCGGAGATTTCATCGCGCATGCCAGTTATCGTGTCACTGGAAATGCTGTAGCGATGGGCGAAGCTGCCGGAGCCGTGGCCGCGATTTCAGCCCTCTCCAAGCGCCTGCCCCATGAAGTTCCATGGAGTGAAGCAGACCCCGTCATTCGCAAATCGCGGGTACAGAGCTAATCAAACACACTCCAACCTTCCGTTTTTTGGGATTTGGCCCAGTGAGAACCGCCTCACTTCGCCTCGGATGCCGTTTTGCCTTCCTCCCAGAGTCGGTCTATCGTTTCACTTGAAGTTTTTCTTATGCCGGATTGCACCTACTACACCACGGCCATCGACTATACAAACGCGGCGCCTCACATCGGCCACGCGTATGAAAAAGTCCTGACCGATGTCCTCGCTCGTTTTGAGAAACTCAAGGGAGAGCCCGTCTACTTTCTCACCGGAGTCGACCAACACGGACAAAAAGTACAGCAATCAGCTGAAAAAGAGGGAGTTCCTCCCCAGGAATTTGCCGACCGGTGCACTGAAAAGTTTCTCGCCCTTTGGAAGACCCTCGGCGTCGATTACGATGGCTGGGCCGCCACAACCCATCCCGTCCACAAAAATGTCGTCCAAAAAATCCTCCAAAAATTACACGACGAGGGCCAACTCTACAAACAAGCACACCGCGGCTTTTACAGCGTGCGTCAGGAACAATTCCTGACCGACAAAGAACGCAATGAATCGGGGGAATTCGGCCCAGAATGGGGACAGGTCGTCGAGTTACAGGAAGAGAACTGGTACTTCCGCCTCGCCCAACACCGTGAATGGCTCCTCCATTATATCGATACCCACGATTCATTTATCGTCCCAACCTTCCGCAGGGCCGAATTACGCAATGCGGTCGAGAAAATCTCGGGAGACCTCTGTATTTCGCGCCCAAAATCGCGTCTCTCCTGGGGGATCGAACTGCCATTCGACACCGAATACGTCACCTACGTCTGGTTTGACGCACTCATCAACTACATCTCCTTTGCCGGCTATCTCGCCGAACCCGGAAGCGGCCTCCCTGAGTTCTCCAAGCTCTGGCCTGCCCGAGCCCAAGTCATCGGAAAAGACATCCTTATCCCCGCCCACGGAATCTACTGGTCCATCATGCTCCATGCTCTTGGCTTTCCCGATGACCAGATCCCAACCCTGCTTGTCCACGGTTGGTGGAACATCGCAGGTGCAAAAATGAGCAAGAGCCTCGGCAACACCGTCGACCCTGTACTCCTAGCAGAACGCTATGGCAGCGGCGCTCTGCGCTATTATCTGATGGCGGATATCTCGACGGGAAAAGACTCGGACTTCTCCGAAGAACGTCTCCGGATGCGCTTTAATGATGAACTAGCCAACAACGTCGGCAATCTCCTCAACAGAACCCTGAACATGTCACAGCGTTACCGCAGTGGCATCCTCCGCAACCCGCCACTCGCCGACGCCGGCCTGCAAACCCTCTCCTCACAGGAAGCCCCCGCTGCAGTCTCCGCATATACGGAAGCCATGACGGAGTATCGGATCGATGCATCCTTGCACGCGGTGGTTCAGTTCGCCAGAGCCTGCAACCAGCTCATTGAGGCCTCCGCGCCGTGGAAGCTCGCCAAGGATCCTACAGAAACAGACCGCCTCGATGCAGTCCTCTACCACCTTGCTGAATCCCTAAGAATCATCGGAATCCTTCTCGCCCCAGTCCTCCCAGAGGCCTCCCATAGTATCTTCGAACAACTGCAGTGGCCGCATCCGGCCCGCCTTCGAGATGTAGTCTGGGGACAACTCCCTGAAGGACATGTTCTAGGAATCCCCACCCCTGTCTTTCCTCGACTCGAGGCACCCGCCACTCCCCAAACGGAGTGACCTCTCTGAGCCACCCCACCCCAGTCGCCTCCACGCATCTCACCTCCCCGTGCAAATCCGAATCCTATCGACCGCCGGAGCCGGTGTTCTCCAATTTCTAAATTACCTCGGGGAACTCGCCATCTTGGTTCGGGACACTGCCTATTCGATCCGAGTCGCGCCGATTCGCTGGAGGTTATTCTTGCGACAAGTATCCGAGATCGGTTTCCGCTCCCAACTTGTCGTCCTCGTAACGGGCGCATTCACCGGCGCGGTGTTTTCAGCTCAAACCTATTTCCAATTCCATCGCCTACAGATGGACTCAGCGGTCGGAGCCGTAGTAGCAGTCTCCATGTTTCGAGAACTCGGACCTGTGCTGACGGCACTCATGCTTTCCGGGCGAGTCGGAGCGGCCATCGCGGCAGAAATCGGCACGATGAAAGTCACCGAGCAGATCGATGCCTTGCGCGCCCTAGGGGTGCATCCAGTTGACTACCTAGTGGTCCCCCGTTTTTTGGCGCTGCTCATCTCCGGCCCGCTGCTGGTGGCTGAATGTATCGGCCTCGGCATTGCGGCAGGATACTTTGTAGCGACCCGCGTCCTCGGTGTCTCAGAAGCTTACTACATGACGAACATGCTGAAGTTCACCATGGGACGAGACATCAAAATGGCGCTCATCAAGGGTCTCGCCTTTGCAGCCCTGATTGGCTTCATCGCCTGCCGTGAAGGATTCAAAACATCCCAAGGCGCCGTGGGCGTCGGCCGAGCCCCCACCGAAGCGGTCGTCAACGCATCACTGATCATCCTGATCGTTAATTTTTTCCTCTCTTTCGCGCTCAACATCATTTTCCCAGCCGGGACCTACTGAGCCATGATTTCCGTCGTCAATCTGCACAAAACCCTCGGCTCTCAGGAAGTCCTGTGCGGGGTCGATTT
>CANFNA010000087.1 GCA_947448395.1 Chthoniobacteraceae bacterium | reverse complement strand
TATGGTTTCCGATGATTTGCGCGATGATGGGTTGTCCCGTTGGGTTTTGGGTAATGGATGCAAGAATGGAGTGATCCAGAACGGAGTCCTGATGAACGCGAAAGTACTCCGTGAAATATAAATCGGGACCACCGTACCGGTGGATTAGGCGCATGAACGGAAGATCCGTCACATCCTGCATCGGGGCTAAGACGAGCAGGGGATCTGGCGCCGCTAAAAGGGCGCTAAGCGGGTCAGGCTGGAAGGTGTTCAGAGAAGGAAAGGGTGGTCCGAATTTGGCTAAAAAAGCGGAGTTCAAAGGGCTGGAACAACACGGAAGGCTTATTGCTTAGGGGGGTTGGTCGGCGCGTCAATAGTTGAAGATGTTCTGCTTGGAATTGGCTCGCAGCTTGGAGAGGCACGGCCAATGAACATGCCTTTTCAAGGATGAGCCATTTCAGGGCACACATTCGAGGCTCACATTCGGTAGGAATGATGTTAGGAAGGGATCTTCTCCTCATGAAACTCGATATTCTTTTTTCCTCACTCCTTCTTTCCTTCGGAACGTTGATGCCGGCTACTTTTTCCGCGCCTCTTATTTTCGAGGGCGCTCAAGGAATTGGAAATGGAAAACACGTCGTTTTCCTTGCTGGTGATCACGAATATCGTTCGGAAGAAACCCTTCCAGCACTGGCTCGAATTCTCGCCAAGCACCATGGATTCAAGTGCACCGTGCTGTTCAATCTGGATGCCGAGACGGGCGAAATTGTACCGGGAAACTCGAACATGCCGAGTATGGAGGCTCTCGACACCGCTGATCTTGCGGTTGTGTTCCTGCGCTTTCAGGCGTTCCCACACGAGCAGATGAGCCATCTCGACGCCTATCTCAATCGTGGAGGCCCAGTTGTTGGGCTGCGAACTGCAACACACGCGTTTAAGATGAAGGCAACGGATCCGTTTCCAAAATATTCGTTCGATTACAAAGGGGCAGACTATGAGTTCGGCTTTGGTCACCAAGTCCTTGGTCAAACTTGGGTCGGCCATTACGGGAAAAATCACACGCAGAGCACGAGGATCACAATCGTCGACGACAAGCGCTCACATCCAATCCTCCGAGGTGTGGGTGACATTTGGGTGCAAGCCGGCGGATACGTTGGGAAGCCTGTCGACGGGGAGATTTTAACCATGGCGCAGCCTCTTAACGGGATGACGTCCGATTCCCCAGCAGACGAAACTAAGCCCCCAATGCCATCCGAGTGGACGCGGACTTACAAGGGGGACTCGGGGAAGACAGGTCGTGTTTTCACGACACTCTATGGAACACCCGAGGACATCACTAATGACGGCTATCGGCGGCTCGTGGTGAACGGGATTTTGTGGTCACTCGGACTGGAGTCCGCAATCAAACCAGAACTCAATATCGAGTTCGTTGGACCGTTTAAGCCAAACACGTTTGGTGCCGGATATGCACTTGGCGTGAAGCCCGAGATGTATGCCGGATTCGAAAGTCCAATTCCCGCGCATAACCGCGTAAAGCAACCGACGCCGAAGAAATCGGAAGCAAAAAAGTAGGGCGTACGGTGGGATGGGGATGTCTGAAATCAGTCCAAAATTGTTGAGAGTTGATCTGTGGTGGGTGAGTCTCAATTTCCATCACGGTTCAGGAGTTGCGACCCATAGCCAGCGGTCTTGAGGGCCCATAAGCGGTGCATTTCCTCGACGTAAAGAGGGGCTTCTGGCGTTTCTGGAATGACTCGGTGAGCCGAGGCGTTCCAGATTTCGAGATGCACGAATACAGGCTGCAATAAAGGGGGCGGCGTTTGGCTTTTGAAAGAGGCTCCCAGTCCAAAAAAAGCATTCACCCATGGGATATAGCCAGCGTAGAGGCCGGCTAGCGAGCGACTGAGGCAATCAACATGACCGTTACTCTTGAGCGCATCGCCGAATCGCGCACCCTTAAATTTCCACAGAGAGCTAAAGCTGTTCCCCTGTTTATTGGAGCTGTTGGCGATGCCTACATAGAACGGGTCAATCGCGCCTGCGCCCGTCCGTCGATAAACAAGGTACGCAACGCCGTCGATTTTTCGATCAGCGTTCCAATCAGTTTGGATGCGCTGGCTCACTTGCGTGATTTTTGCGATGAGCTGGTCGGAGCAAAGCAACCGCTGGTCATTCGGACTTGTGATGGGGGTGATGCCGTCACTCATGACTTTTAGGAGGGGGATGTCTTTGAGTGTCGGAATATCGCTGCAAAAGGTTTGATTCCACCAACTATGGATAAGCTGTTTGGCGCGGTCGGGGCTCATGTTGGATTCCTGGCGGATAAAACTTGAAGACGATGTAGGGTTGTTAATCGGCGATTAGACTTCGTGGATCAAGGTTATGGCGCCAGCGACGCTTTGGGCTTGGCGTCCTCAATCTAGCCCTGAATAGAGTCCCATCTACCGACCAAGCGATGAGCAATGGATGAACCGAGAGATTTTTTGGCGTGGCTCAAAAGGATTCGAGGACCCTTATAAATCGAAGCCGCCGAGAGGTGGCACGTTGTCGGTATAACAACTATTGGGAATAAAAGTCGTCCCTTCAGAATTTGGCCATTGATTGACCTCATCGATGAGGTGGTCCAGATCAAATAGATACTGGTTCGACGCCAACAACTTCAAACAGACAGTCCAATCTTGATTTTCCGCAATTTCTTTCGGCTCCTTTCCGTGCCAGGGAGGCAAAGCGCCGTGATCTGCGCTGAGAACGCGTTCGGCGGCGGCTTTATCTCCTTTTCCTTCAAACACGGGCCCCTCGTCTGATGAAAACCAAGATTCCTCGTCTACTTCCAGGCCTTCTTCTAAGTACAGCCGCCAACTTTCTGGGTAAATGAAGCCTTTGGATACGCGATCATGGCAAAATAGGTCAAAAGCGAGACCCGCTTCATGAACGATTCTGCTAATATCGTCCGAATGCCCTGCTAATGCACCCGAGGACCAACGAGCTTGCTCCTGTTCGACTTGATACTCGATCACTTCAATTCTAGATGCTCGTCCCTTCTCCTTAAATAGGCGGCGGAAAGTCTCTTCAATTGTATGTGTGCTAACAAATCCCATGTAATGAGGCTATCACGACCCTGGATTGAACAAAGATGATAGTCCCTTTCGTTTTCCGTTTTGGAGTTTGTGGCTTGAGCCTGCGTCCTCGGAGAAATCAAATAATGCATGTTTAAGCAATGGATGAGCCTCCTTGTGGCGGCGTGGTTGTTGGTGCCTTTGGCTGTGGCGAACGATCTGTCGGCTCAGGCAATCGATCGGGCCCATGCGGAGATCTGGCGCCGTTTCGTCGACGTGCATGGAATTGTGCGCGATTTTGTCGGTGATCTTCCGACGCCTGAGGACTGCACGTTGGGCAGACCAAACGCCATCGGTTGGTGGAGCCCGATTGAGAATGGGCCAATGTTTACGGGGATTTACTTGAATGCGATGTGCGAACGTTTTCAACGTTCCGGATTCTCCGCGGACCGGGAGGAGGCGAGGCGCCTTGCACAAGGGCTTTTGAAATGCGCATCTGTTTCGGATGTTCCAGGATTTGTGGCGCGCGGCGTTGGTTCTGATGGGAAGTGTCATTATCCGCTGAGTTCCGATGATCAGATGCATCCGTGGTTTCTCGGTTTGCATGCCTATTTCAAAAGTGACATCCCGACGGATCAAGAGCGCAGAGTGATTGCAGCCAAGGTTTCCGAGGTTGCAGGCGTGCTTCAGTCTACCGGATGGCAGGTGCCCTGCGACGGCGCATTCGCAGGGCAGTATCGTGGCGGTTTCAAGGGGGAGTTGTTTCGCGATGCAGTCCGCTATCTTTATATTTTGCATGCAACTCACGAAATTACGGGCGATGCCAGTTGGCTTGACCGATATCGAAAAGCGCTGAACGAATGTCCTGAAAAGTCACCGCAGACGCGTCTGGAAATCTGTGGCGAGGGCTATCCGAGGGATCGCGAGGCGATCAAGAATATCGATAAATTCCAACTTTGGATTTACGTTGGAAGTCAGGCTGGATTGGCCAAGTTAGCCGCGGCTGAATCGGAGGTTTTCGTGCGGGAGGCCTATTGCAAAGGGCTAGCCTTGAATGCTCAGAACGCACGGCCTGCCGTGGGCACCCACGTAAATTTTGATAATGCCGATCAGAAGGTCTTTGGGAACGCGAACTGGCGTGAGGTTTATAGCACCTGGTTTCCGCAGTCGACTCAAGCGGAGGCTAAGCGCCTGTCCGAGATCTCGGATTCGGAGAAGAAAGGGGCTCGTAAGTCTTACGAATCGCTCTGGGTTCGAAATCCACTGGCCGGCGCGGTGATTGTGGCATTGGGAGGCGAGGAGTCAGCACGGGAGGAGATTTTGAAGGCCATCCGGCACTATGACTACGGGAGGCTCAACATGGCGGAATTCTTTTTTGCGGAGTGTGCCTACTACGCATTGCCGGCGATGAAATAGGCATGGCGTGTGGTTCTCGTTAGACGGAATGGGACGTTTGGAAGCCCCGAGAGGCTTCGTATTCGAAGGCGACGTTGACCCTGTTGCTTCTCGATTTGGCCTCAGAGGGACGCGCTGAAGCCGCCTAATAGATCCCCAGAAGGCGTCTCTTCCTTCGAGACAACCAGTATCCCTCTCGCAGTCGGCGTTATCATTGCGGTCGGTCTGTTGCGGGACCTGAGCGCGGCCACTCCTTTCTCAGGGGAGAAAATGGATCATCACGGTGCGACGCGTGATTCCTTCAATCTTGGCGAGGACAAGGTAAACGTCCTCGTTCCTGAAAAGCCGTTGCCCGGCAAGAGCTGGATTCTGGCGCCGTCGGTTGATAGCTACGGTCGACGATGCATCGCTTTGCTTACTGCGAGCGTGCGTTCCAGATTTTGAGATCGTCGAACCAGCCGTCGTGCGCGCCGCAGTTTAGCTCGATCTTGGATTTCGTGGGATGGGCGATTCCGGAAGATTGAATATAACCGGCTGGTTTGCCGTCGATAGTTGCACGCATCTGATCCCCAACGGTCTCGAGGACAAGAGTGTACCACTTGCCCTGTTCTAGAGCGGGCGAGAGGGGATAGGTCAGGGATCGCCCAGCCAGCCGCTTTGCCCGTTCGGCCTTCATGTCGGGATTATCGGCCATGGCACGGATCTCTTCGTTCATACCGCCATCGCGTTGATCCACCATAATTACGGCATTTGGCTTAACCTGCACGAGGCAGATATGGCCGTAGTGGGAGCCCTTGAATGCGCGGTCGTCGAATTCAACGGACAGGCTGGTAGCCCCTGCAAACTTAATCTTCACCTCGATGATGCTGTCTTTTGTAGGGACATCGGTGCCGATGACGGCGTTGTGGCCCTTGACGGCGGGTTTGCCGTCTTTGGCGGCGACATCGAATCGTGTCTGCACGCCCTTGAGCGCACCGTCCTCGATTGAGAAAGTCGGAATGACCGGCCCCCACGCTTCACCCAGTTGCGCGCGGTTAAAGTCATCGGAAAAGAGCAACGCACCCTTAGCCGCGAGAGGCTCAGTCGGTATGGCTGGGAGTTTCGGGGCGTCCGCGGCGAAAACAAGAGACGGCACAAGCAGCAGTGAGAGAAGGAACTTCATGGGTGTGGATGATTTGGTTAACGAGCGTCGGTTGTCGCGATGTGCGAGCGTAGGCAGGGCGACGTTGTCCGATGAATATCGGTTAAGTTCGGTTACTAAAAGAGGCTTTCGACCTCAAAAGTTCGTGCGCGGCGGAATTCGATAAAAGGGTGTCTCGGCCGAAAATTAATGGCTTTGGGTGCTGTGCAACGCAATAGCAGCATCGTCGGAGAGAGAGGTTAGGCCCCCAAGGGGTGCTGCCGTTTCTTTGGCCCAGATGCGACTTCCCGGTCATCGCCGTGAAATCGCCGGCGTCGCACAATAGCTCTGGGATAATGTACCAAAGACCCCGGTGGTCGCGAATCGTGGCAGATGTGGGGACGCTCAAATGTTAAGCGGTCCCTCAAATATCGAGGACCTCATTCACTTGGGCGATGCATTTGCATCGATCGGGAATGACAGAAAATCAGTTTGTGAGGTCATGATACGGATCCACCATGAGATGCCGAAAAACCGGACGTCCCTTTGAGCATCCTCTCCGCATAAGATTCCAAAGGGCTGGCGAGGCTATTGCGGGACCCGCGACGTCTGGAGCTCGGCCTCTGAGGTTCGTCACGAGCGCTTTCGATCGTCGAATCAAGGGCCTTTTTACTCGGATTTACTCGTTACCTTCGTTGAGGTGAAGGCGATGCAGCAAGCGATGGAGGATTGGTGCTGCCAAAATGGAGAAGGTCGTTAGAAAGGCGACGCCACTAAAGACCGCATATGCGGAGGCGAAGATTTTAGCGGTATCGGTTGCCAGAGGGGCGACCGGCCCCATCCCAGTGAGAATCATGCTCGCGTTAAGCAATGCATCGACCCAGTTGAGGTCACACAACCAATGATAACCGGCTACGCCGAGGAGTAAGGAAGCGGAGAGAAATGCAAACGAGTAGGTCCCAAACTTTAGGATTCGACGCGCGAAGTGACGACGGCTGGCCAGAGGCTGGCGATGGTGCTCGAAGGGCATAAATGAGGTTCTCGTTCCCTTGGGGGCTTCCCTCAAATTGGGCGTTCTTCTTTTCGAGGTCTGCAACCGGAAAGTTTGTTGAACCTAATGCGGCGAACGAAAGCATTTCCCAGTCAAAGCCGTCACTCACTCTCGCCTGGTTTTGTTTCTAACAACTCAAGTCAGCCGTGTGAGTCGAAGACTACTTCGCTGGGCTTGAATCCTTTTTCTTGGCCGAATCTTCTTCGGTCTGCTTTTCGCCTTCTTGGTGCTTAGCAGAAAACTCCTCCAGAGACAGCAACCCGTCCCCATCCTTATCTAGAGACTTAAATTCCGCTTTGTCCTTTTCCAAGTTTCGGGTTCCAAAGGTAAACTCGTTTAAGGTCAGTTTCCCGTTGTGATTGGTATCGAGTTTCTTGAAGTGCTCCTCGGGAGAGAGGGGCGGTTTTTTGCCTTTTTTTGGGGGCTCTGCATGAAGGGTGAAGACAGGCATGGATAGCGCGAGCAGCGCTATTAGCTGGATTGAACGCGAAGAGGTGGTCGGTTTCATGGAAGGACGAAGTGAATAAGGAATGCTTTTTAAAGCGGATGAACGCTAGCGAGGTTGCCGTTTGGCGCGTGAATCTGCGATTAAAAACCGGACTGAGATTCCCCAACTCACCAATCACCAGAAGCTTGGATACGCGGGTCTGCTTTGCAAGGAGGGCGATTGCGGCGATGTGGCGCTTCACCAAAAACAATGGCATCACCGAGGGCTTCCACCGGAAAATGAAGCTCAGCCAAAGACGCGCCTGCCGATTTGGAAACTCTGAATTTAAGGCTCCCTCCCGAGTGGGAGTGGAGCGGGTGACGCGATTCGAACGCGCGACATCTTCCTTGGCAAGGAAGTGCTCTACCAACTGAGCTACACCCGCGTAACTGAGGGGAGGGAGGATGTGTTTTGGCGGGGCGGTTGCCAAGCCTTTTTTGCTCTTCCCAAGAAACCCCTGAAAGCCCTTCTCGGAGCAATCCAGAGGATCAAATGAAAATCAGGCGCCCTTTTTGCCGAAATCATCCTTTCGTGAGTCGATCAGTTTCGTCACGAAGCCGGTGTCGTACTCTCCGCGATTGAAGTCTGGATCGCTCATGATCGCGAGCTGGAATGGGATAGTCGTCTTAATCCCGCGGATCATGTACTCGCCGAGAGCGCGGCGCATTCGGGCAATTGCATTTTCCCGAGTCGTTCCCATGGCAATGACCTTGGCAATCATTGAGTCGTAATGTGGAGGAACCGTGTAACCCGTATAAGCATGGGAATCGATTCGGATGCCACGGCCACCCGGCGCATAATACAAATCTAATTTGCCGGGGCACGGTGCAAAATTATTGAAGGGATCCTCGGCGTTCACGCGGCATTCGATGGCGTGGTACTTCAGCTTCGCTTCTTTAACGAAATGGGTGAGTTCTTCACCTCTAGCGACTCGGATTTGCTCTTTAACAAGGTCGATCCCGTAAGCTTCTTCGGTGATGCAATGCTCTACTTGGATTCGAGTATTCATCTCCATGAAGTAGAAGTTCCCGCTGTTGTCCACGAGGAATTCGATGGTCCCAGCGCCTTCATAATTCACGGCTCGAGCCAACCGAACAGATGCTTCGCCCATCCGTTTCCGAAGATCTTCTGTCATCAAAGGACTTGGACATTCCTCGATGATCTTTTGATTTCGACGCTGCATGGAACAGTCGCGCTCTCCAATATGCACGACGTTTCCGTGAGAGTCGGCCATCACCTGAAATTCGATGTGATG
Source organism: Chthoniobacteraceae bacterium (assembly GCA_947448395.1). Taxonomy (GTDB): domain Bacteria; phylum Verrucomicrobiota; class Verrucomicrobiia; order Chthoniobacterales; family Chthoniobacteraceae; genus Chth-196. Next base: position 3,634 of record CANFNA010000087.1, on the reverse strand, counting down.
GGGGTTTTCGATGAGCTTCTCAATATAGACGCCAGCGTTGCCAAAAGCCTTCTCAGCCTCCATTCGAGCACCGTGAAAACCCGTTATCAGAGAGTCGTCGTTGTGCGCGGGGCGCATGCCTCTACCTCCTCCACCCGCCACGGCTTTGATCATGACTGGATACCCTATCTCGCGCGCAACTTGCAGAGCTTCCTTTTCGGTTTCCACTAATCCGTCCGATCCCGGCGTGACCGGCACGCCTGCAGCTCGTGCTGTGGCTCGTGCTACATTTTTATCCCCCATCGATCGAATCGCTGATGGAGGAGGCCCAATAAACTTGATGTTACAGCTGGCGCAAACCTCAGCGAAGTGCGCGTTCTCAGCAAGGAAACCGTAGCCCGGGTGAATGGCATCTGCGTTGCCCACCTCAGCTGCCGAAATGATTCGATCAATCTTCAGATAGGATTGAGCGCTGGGAGCAGGCCCGATGCAAATGGCTTGGTCTGCGAGCTGAACGTGCATCGAATCGACGTCCGGCTCCGAATAGACCGCCAGTGTTTTAATATCCATTTCCTTGCACGCACGAATGACGCGCAGGGCAATTTCACCGCGGTTGGCAATCAGGACCTTGTTGACCATGGGTTCGGTTATTTTGAGAGTGGAAACGTCGAGGCAGGAAAAAATGAGCAGTCAGAACAGTTGGAAGTGACCTGCCCAAACACCTTCGTCCCCGCATTTGAGGTGAAGGCTGACTTGGGTGGATTTTCCAGAGCCGTTGTCGTGGAACTAACGAATGCGGAAGAGGGCCTGCCCGTACTGGACCGGTTTTCCGTTTTCAGCGAGCACCTCGACAATCACACCACTGGCCTCAGCCTTGATCTCGTTCATAACCTTCATCGCTTCGATGATGCAGATGGTGGTGTCAGGAGTGACCTGTTGACCCACGGAAACGAAAGCCGGTGCTTCGGGGCCGGGGCTGGAATAGAACGTGCCAACCATGGGGGAGGGGATCTCGCTCCCGTCTTGGATCGCCTTTGCAGCTGGCTGTGCAGGAGCAGCCGCTGGAGCTGCTATCATTCCCACCGGAGCCGGAAGGGCATAGCCAGGAGCCGGTGCTGCGACTGTAACAACTTCAGATCCCCGCTTAAGGGTGATCTTGAACCCCTCTTGCTCGAGCGAAAACTCGGCGAGATCGTTTTTGCGAATCAGAGCGATGAGCTCCTTGATGTCTTTAAGTTCCAATTGAGTGACCTCCAGTTAGGGACATTCGAATGGGTTAGGTTAGTCCCAAGCCTTTCCAAGGGTCAAGCAGGGGGCGTTTAAAGGTTGCCTAATCTATCCACGCTCTCAGAGAAGGTTTCTCTGTTGTGGCTGAATCTATTTCAGCGAGTTTTCAGCGGTCTAACCGACGGTCCCATGCTTCAACCATTTCCCTGAGGGTCTCCTGAAGCGAAACCGAAATGCCCCAGTCCGGATAATGCCCTCTGAGCTTCCCAAGGTCACTGTAGTAGCAGATGTGATCCCCAATCCGAGGCGTCTCTTGGTAGTTCCAGATCTGCTTTTTCCCAGTGAGTCGCTCCACCAGTGCAAACGCCTCCATGATGGAGCAAGAGTTGTCTTTGCCGCCTCCCAGATTGTAAACTTCAGCCGTTCTCGGCTTTTGAAAAAAGGCCCACATGAACCTTGCGACATCCAAACTGTGGATGTTATCGCGAACCTGCTTCCCTCCATATCCAAACACTGTGTACGGCCTTTCCTCCAAATTACACTTCACCAAGTAACTCAGGAAACCGTGCAATTCGACCCCAGAGTGATTTGGCCCCGTGAGACAGCCGCCCCTTAGGCAGCAGGTTGGCATTCCAAAATAGCGGCCGTATTCCTGTACGAGAATGTCAGAGGCCAACTTGGAAGCGCCAAAAAGGGAATGCTTGGACTGATCAATCGAAAAATCCTCTGAGATCCCCGATTCGTACGCTGGGTCTGCGTAATCCCAACGTGTCTCCAATTCCCGAAGCGCAATCGTGTTCGGGCGGTCCCCGTACACTTTGTTCGTCGACATGTGAATGAAAGGCGCTTCCGGACAGAATCGGCGGGCCGCTTCCAAGAGGTTTAGTGTCCCCGTTGCATTGGTGTCGAAGTCGTCAAACGGAATGGCCGCAGCTCGGTCGTGAGAAGGCTGCGCCGCAGTGTGGATAATGCACTCAGGCCGCAGATCCTCGACGAGGGTCAGTACGCCTGTCCGGTCTCGAATGTCCAACTCGTGGTGATGGAACCCTGAGAGCTGCGTGCGAAGTCGAGATTCATTCCACCGTGTATCGCCCTGAGGGCCAAAAAACACGGCTCTCTGGTTGTTGTCCACCCCATGCAATTCGCATCCCTGCGCGGAGAAAAAAACGCTGACTTCAGATCCAATCAGCCCTGAGGATCCGGTAACCAGAATGCGAGGTGTGGAGGACATGGATGTCAGGGGGTGGTCTTTCGGTAATCGCCGCGGCTCAGTAGTTTTTCCAGCCAAACGTACAGACAGATAAAGAGGTAGCGGCTTCCCATCTCCTTAATCTTGAGCTTTGCCACTCCGAAACGCCTGTTTTTCCAAGTGATCGGAACCACCTCCCACGAATACCCGCGCACAATTGCTTTTAATGGCAGTTCGACCGTGATGTTGAAGTGTTGCGAGAGAATGGGGCTCACCCCCTCAATCACTTTCCGTCGGTACGCTTTGAAAGCATTGGTTGTGTCGTTCAGGCGAATATGGAACAAAATTCGAATGAACAAGTTGGCGATCCGATTCAGGAAGAGCTTCACCCAAGGGTAATCAATCGCGCCTCCGCTCCTCATAAAACGGCTCCCAAAAACGCAATCTACACCCGTGTTTAGCACCTCCCAATAGCGCACCACGTCACGACAATCGTCCGATTCATCGGCCATCATGATGACGACCGCATCCCCGCGCATCTCGCGCAATCCAAGCTGAATGGCCCGTCCAAAGCCGTTTTTTCCCTCGTTCCGAACCGGGTGCAGTTCCGGCATCTTATCGCTGATTGCCTGCAAAACTTCCCATGTCCGATCGGTGGAGCCGTCGTCTACCACCACGATCTCGTGCGGAACCTTCTGAAGTTCCAGCTCCAGATGCAGATGGCTGATCGTGGACGGAAGCGCCTCTTCTTCATTCCGCGCGGGAATCACGATCGACAGCAAACTTAGCGAGGGGGCGCTCACGGTGGAAACTAGGGCTTAAGAAGGGTGGGTAGAACTGGCTCTGAGAAGAACCGACAGGAAGCGGCATGGTGAACGGGAAGTTCACGAGTTGCGAGTCGGGAATCCTTTTGGAGGGCGCGCCCTGCATGGATGCGCTACAGTCGTTGCCGCATTGCCGTCACTCGTTCCCGAATTTCATCGGGCATCCGTACCAATTCCGGCCACGCGCGGTGGTATCCCTCTCCAGGCAGTTTTCGGGTCGCATCAAACCCCATGTGAGAGCCGAGATTTGCAATGCTTGGCGCATGGTCTAGCGCGTCGCTTGGGTTTTTCGTGAAGACACTGTCCCGCTGCGGATCGGTGTTGGCGCAGAGCCGGAACAGTACTTCGCTCGTGTTGTGTACGTCGCAATCCGCATCCACAATGACGATGTACTGTTCCGGCTCTGCGCCAACAC
>CANFNA010000086.1 GCA_947448395.1 Chthoniobacteraceae bacterium | reverse complement strand
GAAGATTTGGCCGATTACCTCAAAGAGCTCGGACTTAAAGTGCGCTACCTCCACAGCGATGTAGACACGATCGAGCGGGTGGAGATTCTGCGCGATCTTCGAGCCGGAGAATTTGATATTCTCATTGGCATCAATCTTCTCCGAGAAGGCCTCGATCTTCCGGAGGTGTCTTTGGTGTGCATCTTGGACGCCGACAAGGAGGGTTATTTGCGCTCACAAACCTCTCTCATTCAAACCGCAGGGCGGGCAGCCCGTCATGTGAATGGAGAAGTGTATCTGTTCGCGGATATCATCACGAAGAGCATGGAGGCTTTGATGAACATCACCGAGTACCGGCGCGCGCGCCAGATCGCCTATAACGAAAAGCATGGAATCACGCCTCAGAGCGTCAGAAGGGCGGTTCAAGAAAGTCTCCACACCATTCTCAAAGGCAAATCACTCGAGGCATCCGTGGTGCAGCAGTCAGGAGGAAACTTTTCGCTCACCGAGACCCTTCGAGAACTTCACGAGGAAATGCTCGCCGCTTCCGCAGCACTCGAATTCGAGAAAGCCGCGCTCTTGCGGGACCAAATTCAAGAGCTCAAAGCGAGCGCGGGAATCACCAAACTTGAACCCGCCAAGCGTCCCGAAAATCAAAAGAAAAAACGCGGAGGTTTTGGTTCAAAAAAGAAGACTCCTTCTTGGCAACGCAAGGAATCCTGAGGAGAACTACGGTCTATACTCTCCGCCCTCAAACCCAGTCGAGAGCTACGTTTGAGCCGGCTTCTGAATTCAAAAAACCAGAGTTTTTCAACGCCGAGCGAAAACGAGACAGCCCCCGTTTTTCAGCATCTCCAATTTCAAAGCAAATTCGCCTCCGCAGATATTCCTGCGCCAACTCAACAGAGTATTCATTCTGCGCATGAATAATCTTATCCAACGCCGCAATTCCGCTACTGCCTACTTCTCGAAGTGCAATGGCGACCTGATCGGAATTGCAAACAGAGCGACGTAGAATCCATAGAGCGTATACGAATGGAAGTCCCGTCCATCGAGTCCACGCCTCGCCAAGGTCCCAATACTGCCAATCCGCTCCACGATCATTTTGCCGAAAATCCAGAGCCTGATTTCCAATCCACAACCTTCCAACGTGGTCCCCAAACTGATCCCCCTCAGCTTCACTCACCATCGGAACTTCACGCCCTAAAATACCCCGACACAAAACCTGCACGAGGTGAACCGACGTCAACGAGGCAGGATCTGCAATCACCGCTTTCATTAACTCAAGTGGTCCTCGATGGGCGACAAAAACACTGAGCACTGCCCCTCGACTCGCGATACCAACACCATCCACCGCCACATAATCGGCAGGAGAGCGAAGCCACTCAAATACTGGAACAAGAGCGACCTCCAGTTTTCCTGCGCGCATCTTTGATGCAAGGACACTCGGATGGGCCAAGAGAACATCCTCCAAACCATGAATTAATGGACGACTGTTGAGGTACTGAACGCAACCAACACGGAGTCCTTCGAGAGCAGACTTTGCCGCTGATATTGGCTCATCCATCCCGTTCAAACATCCGCCCCCGCGGTTTCTTGAGCCCGATTTGCAACAGTCTTTGGAAGCCTCCGATACCACGTATCCCTTTGCACCGGTTCACGCCCCGCCTCGCGGATTGCCCGTTCGAAAGCGTCCTCGGTTTGTGCCTTGGGAGTCGTGGCGCCAGCCATGTGGAAGATTCGTTCTTCCATGATCGTCCCGTGAAGATCATCGACTCCGTAGTTCAATGCAACTGCAGCTAGGGGCAATCCATAACTGATCCAATAGGCGGTCAAATGATCGAAGTTATCGAGATAGATACGACTAACTGCCAAGGTGCGGAGTTCTTCAGCCGCCGTCACGGGTTGCAGATGAGCCATATCAGTGGTTTCTGGAACGAATGCGAAAGGAATGAAGGCGGTAAAGCCGGAGGTTTTGTCTTGGAGTTGTCGCAACAACCGAAGGTGATCAACTCGCTGTTCAAGCGTTTCGACATGGCCAAACAACATGGTTGCAGTGCTGCGCATTCCCATTTCATGCCAAATCTGGTGAACCTCGAGCCACTCCTCCGCGCTCTCCTTACCTCGGCAAATCCGATCCCGAACGCCTGCATCAAAAATTTCAGCACCCCCTCCGGTCAACGCGCCCAAGCCAGCTTCTCGGAGTTGTTCCAGCGTCTCAAGGATGGGCCTTTTGAAAATACGTTCCGCTAAATGTCGCACCTCAATCGCCGTAAACGCTTTCAGAAACAAATTCGAATCCAGCGCCTTCATCGAGCGAAGTAAATCAAGATACCACTGAGCCGGTAGGGTCGGATGCAGGCCTCCCACCATGTGTACTTCGGTGATCCCTTTTTCCAATCCGCAACGCACTTGCTCTACCATCTCCGGAATAGAGAGCTCGAACGCATGGGAATCGCGCTTCTTCGCACCGAATGCGCAAAATTGGCAGGAAAGCAGACAGACGTTTGAGTAATTGACGTAGAGGTTTCGGATGTACGTCGCAACATTTCCGTTTTTGCGCTCTCTAACCACATTCGCGATGACTCCAAGAGCGTTCAAATCCTGAGTCTGAAAAAGCTGCAACGCATCCACCTCGGAGATACGCCTTCCCGCCGTGACTTTATCAAGAATGGGATGGAGTTCCGTTGGAACGAGAAGCGATGCGATGACCGAGGAAGATGGCACGCTCCAAGGCTACTTCGGAACCGAAGGAGGATCAACAGCCAGCATTTCTCTTGCGCCAATCAATGGCGAATTCCGAAACAAAAAAACGCGGGACCCATAAAGAGTCCCGCGTTCTATTTCAAAAACTAACCGATGAAACGGAAAGCCCTTACTTCTTGGCTGCCTTTGCTTTTGGCTTCGCGGCGGCTTTAGCTTTCACCTTGGGCTTAGAGGCCTTAGTGGCACTAACCTCCGCCTTCGGCGGTTCGTAGGACGCCTGAGTCCCTTTGAGGCTACGCTTAGGCACCCAAGGCATCAGGGAACGGAGTTTCTCTCCTGTCTTTTCAATCGAGTGCTTTTCTCCAGCAGCGAGCAGGGAGTTGTACTTCTTATAACCCCCTTGATACTCCTTCACCCAATCCTTGGCGAACTTGCCGGATTGAATGTCCTTCAAAACCGCCTTCATACGCTTCTTGGTTCCAGCGTCGACGATCTTAGGACCAACGGTGACATCTCCCCACTTTGCAGTTTCAGAGATAGAGAAACGCATTCCGGCGATGCCAGCTTCGTTCATCAAATCCACAATGAGCTTCAATTCGTGGAGGCACTCAAAGTAGGCCATTTCAGCGGAGTAGCCAGCCTCAACGAGGGTCTCAAAACCTGCCATCACCAGGGCGGTCGTTCCGCCGCAAAGAACGGCCTGTTCTCCGAAGAGATCCGTTTCCGTTTCTTCCTTAAAGCTAGTCTCGATAACTCCGGCACGAGTTCCTCCCACACCCTTCGCCCAAGCGAGAGCAATGTTCTTGGCCTGCTTGCTCGGGTTTTGGTACACCGCAATCAAAGCAGGAACGCCTTTTCCTTCGGTGTACTGACGGCGCACGATATGACCAGGTCCTTTAGGAGCAACCAGGATCACATCGACGTTCTTCGGCGGAACGATGGTTTTATAATGGATTGCAAAACCATGGCTGAAGAGAAGGGTCTTGCCCTTTTTCAGATTGGGTTCGATGTCCTTCTTGTAAGCATCTGGTTGCTTGGTATCGGGAATTGCAACGAAGATCACATCTGCTCGGCGGACAGCCTCAGCAGTATCGACTACCTCGAACCCCTTATCTTGTGCGACTTGCCGAGACTGGCTACCGGGATAAAGGCCAATAATGACCTTTGCGCCGGATTCCTTGAGGTTGAGAGCGTGGGCGTGGCCCTGGGAACCGAACCCAAGCACTGCAAGGGTCTTGCCCTTGAAGATTTTAAGGTCCGCGTCTTTGTCGGTGTAGATTTTAACAGCCATGAGATGGAGTTGAATAGTGGTGGTGTTGTTGAGAGGAAAGTCTGGTTTTTGAAAGTCCTTACGAAAGCCTCGCTGCAAATCAGCCAGAAAGCGTTATCCGCTCGCTTGACTGCAGCACTTAAGCACTTAGTCAGCACGGCGAGCCAAGGCGATCTTGCCCGTGCGCGTGAGGTCACTGATTCCGAACGGATTCATCAAGAAAATGAACTTGTTGATCTTGCTGTCGTTTCCAGTGATCTCAATCGATACGTTGCGCTGCTGCACATCGATGATCTTGGCGCGGAAAATATCGCAAATCTGCATGACCTCGGCGCGTGTTTCAGGCCCCACATTAACGCGCATCAAAACCAACTCGCGATCGACAGATTCGTCCTCGCGGAAATCTTGAACCTCAATCACGTCGATGAGTTTCCTGAGCTGTTTTGTAACCTGTTCCAAAACCGTGTCATCGCCGCGCACGACGATCGTCATGCGGGAGGTGGCCGGATCGAGGGTTGGGCCGACGTTTAGAGTGTCAATGTTGTACCCACGACCGCTGAACATGCCCGCGATTCGGGTGAGTACTCCAAATTTATTTTCAACAAGAACCGAGATCGTATGACGCATGTGAAAGGGGGCGGAGGTTGCTTTAAGGAGAGAACAGGGTCAAACGCAAACTCACGAACCGACAGAGAGAAGTCGATCACCGTCTTTGCCAAGCCCTCCATCCGGCGCTAAAATTAGAGAATGCAAATAGGCATTACCGGCGCCTCCGGCCTCATTGGGCGGCACCTAGTCGACAAGGCCCTGCGCCGCGGTCACGAGGTCATCGCTTTCTCCAGAACGCCATCCAAATCCATCCCCGGATGCTCCATGCGTCTATTCCCAGATACGACCTCCCCCTCAGATCCGTCTCATCCAAAAAAAGTTCCCGACTTCTCGGACTGCGACGCCATCGTCCACCTCTGCGGGGAAAGTGTCATTGGACTCTGGACGACTCAAAAGAAGCGGCGGATTCGTGAGAGTCGATTGATCGGTACACGGCTTTTGGCGGAGGGCATCAAAGCCATGAAAAAGCGACCAGAAGCACTCATTAGCAGCTCGGCTATAGGATTTTACGGAGACTCAGGGGACTCAGCGTTGACAGAAACGAGTCCTGCCGGAACGGGTTTTCTGGCCGAGACTTGCGTTGAATGGGAAAGGGAGGCGCTATGCGCACCAGCGGAACGCACAGTTCTTTTAAGAACAGGGCTGGTTTTGGATGCCAAAGGAGGAGCTCTATCGGTGATGGCGCCCCTCTTCCGACTTGGTTTGGGAGGGATCTTGAGCGACGGAACCCAGTGGATGTCATGGATTCACATAGACGATCTGGTCGGAATGATCCTCTTTTCCGTCGAAAATTCGGATATTTCTGGGCCGGTCAATGGGACGGCACCATGGCCGGAACGCAACCGTGACTTTACCCGAATGCTCGCAGGCCAGCTGAGGCGACCCGCACTGTTCCACGTTCCAGCATTCGCCCTCCGTGTTTTGGGCGACTTTTCGCGAGAATTGTTGGATAGTAAGAAGGTCCTCCCAGGGGTGGCCACCGCTCACGGTTTTCCGTTTCGTTTTCCCGAGCTGGCTCCCGCGTTGAAAAACCTCCTTTAATCCCCACCATCCACCCATTTCTTAGCCATGTCGGTTCCACAAAACACCATTGCGATCGTTTACGACTACGACCAAACCCTGAGCCCCAATTACATGCAAGAGGAGGTCCTGTTTCCCTCCTTCGGTATCGACGCACGAGCCTTCTGGAGAAAAGCTCAGGAATTGGTTCGTGAACACGGCTACGACAACGAGTTGGCCTACATGAAGGTGCTTCTCGACTGCCTAGGGATGGACCGCCCTACCAACGCCAAACTGAAAGAACTCGGAGGCAGTCTCCGATTTTATCCGGGCCTGCCTCAAATGTTTGACGAGTTCGCAAAGGGGCTCCTCTCCCAGCAGCACGTCGCGCACGGGATCCGGGTGGAGCATTACATCATCTCCAGCGGAATGAAGATTCTCATCGAAGGCAGTCGGCTCGCACCTTACGTGCAGGGGATTTTTGGCTGCGAATTTGCGGAGGATGAGCGCGGATGCATCACCTTTCCCAAGCGAGTCATTTCGCATACCCAAAAAACGCAGTACCTATTCCGGATCAACAAAGGACTTCTGGATATGTCACAGGATGTGAATGACCATATGCCTGCCGGAATCCGCCCCGTTCCCTTCCAGAACATGATTTACATCGGTGACGGCCCGACCGACGTACCCTGTTTCACGGTCGTACGACAAAGCGGCGGGCACGCGATCGCCGTTTACAATCCCGAAGACGCCTCCCGCGCTTCATTCAAAAAGTGCTACCAATTATCAACCCACGCCGACCGGGTCCGTCACATCGCTCCAGCAGATTTTCGAGCCGGCAGTCACCTCCGTCTGATCTTGGAACAAATGGTGAGTGAAATAGCCAATCGCATCGTGGAAACCCACGCACGCGAGATGGAGGACGCCACAGTGCGCGCTCCAAAACACGCGATCTAATCGATCTGACAGATTCTAAAAAGACACCGGTGAACCCAGTCAAATCCAACCATCGTTTAGAGCAGCCGCAAACCCTCTAAATCTCAGAAACTTAGAATCACTGCTCTTTCTTGGTCTTTGGATCCGTTGGCGAACCCGATGATTTTGAGGATGATGAATTTGAGCTTGGAGCAGACGGCGTTGGTGATGGCGGAGCAGCAACTGACGGAGCAGATCGCGGCGCCGATGGAATTGACGGAGGCGCGCTAGGAGCTGGAAACGGCACTGATGATCGCTGCGGAACACTAGCGGAGGGCGGCAACGCAACAGGGACTGATGGGGCCCGGGTCGGAACAACAGTTTGCGGCACATTGGAAGGCGTTGTGTTCATAACTCCATTTCCAAGTGAAGATCGACGCGAAGCCCCACCTCCAACGGCACCTGAAGCCGGAAGAGTGCCCTGATTCACCTGAGAAGGAACCATTCCAGACCGATCCCCACCCACTGGGGAAACATCTGGCGCGGAAGGTCGACGGGGATTGAAATCAGCGGGCCTTTTAGTCGTCGAATTGGAGGAATTAGGAGGGAGACTCGAGGGTTTTCGACTCGTCCCCTCAATCTGAGGGGCAGCAGATTCCGATGTAACCGCTCCTGCCGATCGCAAAGAACCGTTCCGACCCTGCGTTTGCCCTTCATTTGGCACGGAAGCCGGACTGCTAGGAGTTTCTGAAGCACTTGCTCCCTTGGGAATACCGCTTCCGGTTTGGGCTCCAAAACTTCGGGAAGGCAGCCTCTCTGCTCCTCTCGGCAATCCAGCCTCACCCGGAACGCCCTTCAGAACAGCCCCACTATCCGAAGCTCCAGCTTTTGACACAGGAATCGTGGTTACCGAACCCGTCTCGACGATGCCTAGACTGCCCTGGGCCTTCGGCACTCGGCCGGAACCGGTACTCTGCACGGGAACCTCTTTTTTACCCGCCTCTTCAACTCCACCCACTGGCCTACTCTCTCTCGCTTTAGATCCATTTGATTCAGCGGATAATCCATTAGAAAAATACCCCCCTCCTGACCCTCGTGCCGGAGCGTCTCCACCCCGAGGCCCCCCAACGGCCGGACTCTCAGGAGAAATAGGGGCAATTTGTTGTTCCCTCCGCGACGAAGACGCCGAAGCAGGCAAGGAAACAAGCGGAACTTTTGGCGCTCCAGAGTCCGAAAGCCTCCTGAGTTCAGAAGCATTCACCGAGGATGGAACTCCTCTCCTTTCCTCGGTCGAAACCACCGCCACACTTGTGCGGCCCGACTGACGCGCCGATTCCCACTCTCGGTTCATGTGTTCGCGAACCTCATGTCCGCGGTGGACCTCGTCGCGATCCCATCCTCGAGACAGCGAACCCGCCCAAAGCGGCAGCGGATTCGAAAAATAATGACTCGTCGGAGGCGATATCCGCTGCGGAGCCGGAAGCACCAAAACATCATTGTACAGATACCCTGAGGACACTACCTCACCCCCCTCCCAACCGGAACGGTATCGCGATAGATTCTGCTCCCGAACAACACGAAGCGTCCGGACATCGTATTCACTCCGCTCCCGAATCCAATTATATCTCGGGCCTCCACAAAAAACACTGCCCCGATAAACTGTTATATTCGTGATATTTTGAGTCTGTCGGATGATCGCCCAGTTTCGCCCCACGGGCTCTAAAAACTCGCGAATCATCGGCGCCCCAAATCGGGAGACTGGACAAAAGCGGTAATACTCGGGGCCAGTATCCGCGTGCACATCCACCCAAGAACTGATTCCTCGGTTTGGGTACCACGGTATCTCCGGCGGCAATGGCGCCCATCCCAAGTGATCCGAACTCTGCCTCCAAGATACCCAAGCCGGTCCCCACTCGTACCCAGGGACCCAGACCCAGCCCGCATTCGTGAGGAGCCACCGCCCATAGTGAAAAACAATCCCCCCAAAGGGTTCTCGGCTCACCCAAGTCCATCCCACATCCGTAAAGGACCATCCCCCTTCTGTGTAAGGGGCCCATCCATTAGAGACTTCCGGCCTCCAACAGGCCCCATACCCCGGCACCTCGAGCCAGTCTCCGTGCGGGGACAAAGTATCGTAGAAAAAATCAAAGCTCACCGCCCCCTCACCCCTCTCCTCAGCCCGCGCGTGTTGCTCAAAACCTCCCTCTCGGACAATCCAGCCCGTTAGAGATAAAATCCCAAATGCCACCAAACTCCGCATCCCCACTGAGACGCGTCGCTTCAATCCTCCCGCCCCCCCCTTCCCCATTCCATCAACAACCTGTGTAAAACCTTCAGGATGCAAAACGACGAGTTGTTCTCGCGTCTCTCGCTTCTGTTCGGGGGGGATATGCATACACTGTCATCTTAGCGTGACAAATGCCCTATGGCATCTGCATTTCGGTCAAAATGACGAAACAAAACCACGTCCTCGCCCAAAAACACAGTTGCGCATTTAAGAGGGCTCTCTACAATCCCACGCCCCATGCCAAGATCCATTGCTCGTCGAAAGACCAAAAAAGCTGTGGCCAAGCGGTTCAAAGTAACCGCTACGGGCAAGTTGCTCCGCCGTAAACCAGGTCTGCGTCACTTGGCTTCTTCCAAGAATGCCAAACGCAAACGTAACCTCGGCAAAGCAGCCCTCGTCCATGAAACTATGGTGGCGCGGATGAAAGAATGTATGCCGTTCGCGTAACCCGCGTCCGCATCCATTTCTCATCCCCGGTCCCAAGCGCCTGCCCGGGCATCGAGTTCTAGATTGATTCGCTTAAAAGCAAACCAACGGAACCCCCCGGGTACCTCAGCAGATGAGGCGCCGGACCCTTAAGGAAACAACAGTCTGCTGAAAGCAACCTCTAAAAACTAATACCATGCCAAGAGCCACAAATGGTCCGGCCAGTCGTAAACGCCGGAAAAACATGCTCGAGAAAGCCAAAGGCTTCCGAGGACGCCGCTCCAAATTGTTCCGCTACGCAAAGAATGCGGTCATGAAAGCCGAAGTCTGGGCCTATCGCGACCGGAAGAACCGTAAACGTAATTTCCGCATGCTCTGGCAACAGCGCATCAACGCGGCCGCACGCGCTAACGGTTTAACCTACAGCCGTTTTATGGAAGGCCTCAAATTCGCCGGAATCGACCTCGACCGGAAAGTCCTTTCGGATATCGCCATCCAAGATGAGGTTGCATTCAAAGCCTTGATCGCTAAGGCCAAGACCGCTCTTGCTTCTAAACCCGGAGTTCCTAAGGCCGCCTAAATAAGGCGTTACTTTCCCTCCCAACCCCCAAACGCCCCGGAGACCAGCGTGGTTTCCGGGGCGTTTGTCTTTTCTACCCTCCCCACGACTTGCGTCTCAGGAAATTCAACGCCACTGTCAGCGAAGACCATCCCCGCCGCCGACCGTCCGCCCTTGAAAGACACAGCTCCAGAGGCCTCCGACCCCTCCCATTTTAAACTCATCCTCCGACTACTCGCCCTCACCTGGCGGTATCGTTGGGGCTGCCTCCAAACTCTCGCCTCGCAACTCCTCCTCCTTGCCCTCGGCATGGTCGGCATTGCCCTCGCAGGCCTCGGAATCGATACCCTCCGCCACTCCGTAGATCCCCAAGCGCGGCCCCCGCAGTGGCCATCCTTTCTTCGCCCTCCAGACCACTGGCCTCCACTTTCCATCATCTCCGCCGTCGCCGCGGCCATTCTCCTTATTGCCCTCTTACGACTCGGTCTCGGCTACCTCAACGGCGTCTGGTTCGGCAACCTCCTCCAAGGCCGTCTCGTCGTCGACCTTCGCGCCCAGTGCTACGATAAACTCCAGCGTCTTTCCTTCGGGTTCTTCAACTCCAACAACAGCAGCTCCCTCATCAACCGGATCGGTGGAGATATCCAGTGGACCCGACTCTTCGTCGACGGCGTCCTCTTTCAAATCATCCTGCTCCTGGTCTCCGTCACCGCTTCGCTCGGGTACATGCTCTCCATCCATGTCAAACTAACCATTGCCTGTCTGGCCACCACACCCCTCGTCTGGATCGCCTCCGCCGTCTTCTCCAAAACCGTAAAACCTGCCTACAAAGAATCTAGCGACCTCAACGACAAACTCGTCCATCGCCTCACCGAAACCATCCGTGGCATGCGAGTCATCAAGGCCTTCTCTCGCGAAATTGCCGAACTCGCACGCTTCGAAAAAGCCAACGATTCGCTCCGCATCCAACAACGGTGGATCTTCAAACGCGTCAGCATTTTCGTCCCCTGCATTCTTTTCCTCAGTCAGGCCAATATCCTCGTCCTCCTCGCCTACGGCGGTCTTCTGGCGGTGCGCGGTGAAATTGGCATCGGGACCGGCCTCGTCGCCTTCGCTGCGATTCTTCAACAATTTTCCGGCCAGGTCGCGGGCATCGGCAACATCGCCAACACCGCCCAGCAATGCCTGCGCGCCGCCGCTCGCGTTTTTGAGGTCCTCGACGCTCCAGTTACCATCGCATCCCCATCAGCCCCCATCCCGCTCCCATCCATCAAAGGCGCTCTCCGTTTTGAAAACGTCAGCTTCGACTACGGCAAGGACCCCATCTTAAAAGACCTCTCCTTCGACGTGCTCCCCGGCCAATGCGTCGCCATCGTCGGACCTGTCGGATCCGGAAAAAGCACGCTACTGAGCCTCATTCCACGGTTTTACGACCCAGCTACCGGAAGCATCACTCTCGACGGCGTGAGCCTTCGCGAATTGGATCTCGCCACCCTCCGCCGAAGCGTCGGCATCGTCTTTCAAGACAGCTTCCTCTTTAGCACCACCATCGCCGCCAACATCGCTTTCGGAAACCCTGAGGCAACCCCCGAACAAATCGAAAAAGCCGCCCGTATCGCTGCCGCTCACGACTTCATCGCCGCACTTCCAGACGGCTACCAAACCATCCTCGGAGAAGCCGGCGTTGGCCTCTCCGGCGGCCAAAAACAACGTATCGCCATCGCGCGAGCCATCCTTCTCGAACCCGCTCTCCTCCTCCTTGACGACCCCACAGCCGCCGTAGACCCCGAAACCGAGCACGAAATCTCCGAAGCCATGGAAGCCGCCATGCAAGGCCGCACGACCTTCCTCGTTGCCCACCGCCCAAGTATGCTCCGACGCGCTTCGCTCATCCTCGTTCTCAACCACGGACGCATTATTCAATCCGGCACCCACGAGTTCCTCATGCAACAACCCGGCTACTACCAAGACGCCGTCCGCATGCAAATCGGAGAAGCTGCTGACCCCGCTCCAAACCCTTCGGCCGCATGAAGTCTGCAAGCGTCGCACTCACCCACGTCAAACGCGATCCGGAGGAAACCCAAATTCATCCGGACCTCAGTGTCTTCAGCCTTCTCGCCCGCGTGTTCACCTACGCACGCCCGCACGCTCGACTCCGCAACTGGCTCACCTTCCATGTTCTTCTGCGATCCGCTCTGCTGCCCATGTGTACTTGGGTCATGGGACTCGTCGTCAGCGGTCCGATCGAACACCGCGATGAAAAAGGCATCCTAGTTGGAGCCCTCGCCTTCGGAGCCCTCGCCTTCATCACTAACTTCATGTTCCATTTCCGTTACCGCTACGCCCTGGAACTTGGAGAAGCCGTCATCCACGACCTCCGCGCCGAAGTATTCCGCCATATCCTCCGGATGCCCATGG
>CANFNA010000085.1 GCA_947448395.1 Chthoniobacteraceae bacterium | reverse complement strand
TCACTTTGCAAAAACTCCCGAAGACAAAGCCCTCATCATGGAAGGCATCGCCTCCGCATTCGAGGGTGGTAAAATCCCCGATCTTCCACCAGACCTCGCAACTCCTCTCCAAGATTATCTCCGCAGTCAGATGGATCAGGATTTAGCTCTGGCCGTCAAAACCGGCGATACAGCCGCCGTCAAAAAAGCCCTCGGGGTGATCGCAAATAAAAACGCGACCGTTGCCAATCGCACCGCCCTCATTCAGGCCCTTGGAGAAACTGGGAACCCAGAATTGATTCCCACACTCCTCGCGATTCTGTCCGGCCCGCAAGAGGTTGGTTTGAAAAGGTCTGCCTTGGCGGTCGCCCCTCGATACGAGGATCCAAAAATTCCGCGCACCATCGCCGCCGCCTATGAACAACGACTCGCCGGAAATCCGACTCTGCGCGATGCCGCCCACCGGGCACTGGCCACCCGCAAGGATTGGTCCATGACCCTGCTCGCAGAACTTGAGGCGCACCGCATCAAACGCCCACACATCTCAGCTGAGGTCCTGCAACAACTCGCAGCGCATCGAGATCCAGAAATCGATCAGATGGTTCAAAAACTCTGGCCGTCCAGTGCCTCTAAATTGAACGATTCCCAGAAGGTGGCGGAACTCGGACGACTCAAGACACTTCTCACAAACGCCTCAGGTGATACCGAAAAGGGTCACACTCTCTTTTCCCAGCGATGCGCCTCCTGCCATACCCTCTTCAACGAAGGCGCCAAAATCGGCCCCGAACTCACGGGTTACGAACGCAACAACCTCGACTTCTGGCTCCTCGCCATCCTCGATCCCTCCATCGAAATCCGAGAAGGGTACGGCACTTATCTCTGTCGCCTCAAAGACGGTCAAATCCGCATGGGATTGCTCGAACAACAAACCGCCGCCGGAATCGTCCTCAAAGATCTCTCCGGACAAACTCTCCGTGTGCCTCAATCCGAAATCCGCTCCCTCGACGCCTCGCCGACCTCCCTCATGCCAGAAGGCCTTTTGGGCGGACTAACCGACTCTGAACTCAAGGACTTATTCGCCTATCTACGCAAACCCTGACCCAACCACGCGCTCTCGTCCGCTTCCAATTGAACTCAAAGAGTCCTCGCTTCTCCTCTCGACACTCCCCGAACCAGTTCCAAAATAATCATCGTTTATGAATGTCCTGATCCTCGCTGCCGGTTACGCCACCCGCCTCTATCCCCTCACCCTCACTAAGGCGAAACCCCTCTTGGACGTCGCCGGAAAACCCATGATGGAATGGGTCATCGATAACCTCGCTCCCATCCAAGGCATCGAAAAAGTCTACGTCGTCACCAATAACAAGTTCGCCGCCGATTTCGAATCCTGGGCTCAAACCTACGAAGCCGCCCACCCAAAGTTGAATGTCGAAATCATCAACGATCAATCCACCGGCGACGCAGATAAATTGGGCGCCATCGGAGACATCCGTCTCGTCATTGAAAAAGCCGGTCTCCATCAATCCGATCTGCTCGTCGTCGCAGGCGACAACCTGTTCTCCGAAAGCCTCGAGAAATTCGGATCGTTTTGCGCTTCGGCAAAAAAACCAGTGCTCGGCCTGTACGACGTTGGGAGCTTGGAACAGGCCCGCAAATACGGCGTCGTCGCCGTCAGTCCTTCGGGCGAAATCACCAGTTTTGTAGAAAAACCAGAACACCCAGAAAGCACCCTCATCGGAATTGCCCTCTACTATTATCCCAAGGAGACCGTGGGGGAGTTCAACACCTACATCGCTGAGGGAAATAACCCCGACCAACCCGGGCGTTTTGTCCAGTGGCTCTATCAGCGAACCTCGGTGCTGACTTGGAATGTTCCCGGCACTTGGTTTGACGTCGGCAGCAAAGAAACTCTGGAGGAAGCCAACCGCATCTTCGCTCAGTTCCATTAACCCAGAGACTCATAGCGCCTTCCTGAGGCCCGCAAGAAACCGTCTCTCTCCATGCGCGTCCTGACTCCGCAAGCCGTTGTGCAAATCGAGCAGGACGCCTTCCGCGAAGGCGTTTCCGCAGACTCCCTCATGGAGACGGCAGGACTCGGAATGGCGGACGCGATCCGCCAATTCTTCCCGAACCCTGGGGTCTGCCTCGCCGTCTTTGGCAAAGGCCATAACGGCGGCGACGCTCTGGTCACCGCTCGAATCCTTTCCGAGCGCGGCTGGAAGACACTTCTTTTCCCAGCGTTCCCCTCAGATCAACTCGCCCCGCTCACCGCCCAAAAATGGGACGCCGCAGGGCGCTGCGAAACACCTCCCCTGCAGGCCTTGGAGTCGTGGACTCCAGATCCTTCGGTCCCCCTGATCCTTCTCGACGGACTTCTCGGCGTGGGAGCCAAGGGGCCTTTACAAGGGCAAATTCTGGGGGCGTGCAAAGCGATCAACTCCCTTCGTCAACGTTCTCATGCGCGAGTCTTTGCCTTGGATCTTCCAACCGGCCTCAACGCCCTCACCGGTCAGATCCACTCCGAAGACGCCGTAGTCGCCGACTTCACCCTCACCGTCGCCTTCGGCAAAACCGGCCTGCTCGCAGATCAGGCAATCCGCAACGTCGGAAGAATCGCTCTCATTCCCCTTCCTCCGCTTTCAAAACGCTCGGAACCAGACGCAGAACAGGAAATCGCAACCCCACTCAACCTGTCTCCCCTCTGGAAACGCAGATCCAACGATCTCCACAAAGGAGATTGCGGCCGCGTGGCGCTCGTTGCGGGGGGACTTGGTTGTCTCGGCGCCGCCGCCCTTTGTGCCAGGGGCGCCCTGCGCTCAGGAGCGGGGCTGGTGACGTTGTGGATTCCAGAGCCCCTTTATTCCGCCGCAGCCCCAATCATGCCGGCCGAGTGCATGGTCAGGCCCTACCAACACTTGAGCGAAGTGCTCGATTCGCATCCAGACGCACTCGCCGTCGGCCCAGGAATTGGGGTCGATCACCCTCGCCAAATCCTCACGCTCATCCGCGATTTTCCGGGACCCGCTGTTCTCGACGCCGATGCCCTCACGATCCTCTCCCAACATCCGGGAAATCTACTGCA
Source organism: Chthoniobacteraceae bacterium (assembly GCA_947448395.1). Lineage (GTDB taxonomy): Bacteria > Verrucomicrobiota > Verrucomicrobiia > Chthoniobacterales > Chthoniobacteraceae > Chth-196. The sequence continues at coordinate 9,191 of CANFNA010000085.1, read as the reverse complement.
TCATTGCGAAGGCCCCCGATTGCTCACGCCGCATCCCGGCGAGATGGAACGCATGGTCCCCGGCGCCTTGCAAAAATCTCGAAAAGACGTCGTGCTCGAATTCACACGCCGCCACCCCGTCACGCTCCTTTTGAAAGGCGCTCGAACCCTCGTGGGCACAGCCGGAAAACCGCTCAGCTACAATACGACTGGAAATCCCGGCATGGCCTCTGGAGGCATGGGCGATGTGCTCACCGGAGTCTGCGCCGGATTGTTGGCGCAGGGAGTCGATTGTCACGACGCTGCAAGGCTCGGCGCGTGGCTGTGCGGCCGCTCCGCCGAAGCCGTCATTGCATCCAATCAGCGTAGCGAAGAATCACTCCTCGCCAGCGACGTCGCAGATAGTTTGGGACAAGCTTTTGAGTCACTGCGCAGCTCCGCCTTTTAATCGCTCAGCGATCCTCTTTCAAATCAACAGGGAACCCTCTGCAGTCCCTTTAACATTCGAAGGATTGCATCCAGAGGGAATCCGCGAAGCCGTAGAGCTGATCAAGGCCCCAAGCGCCGCGAGACTCCTCGCAAAACCACAATCTGTTCTCACTCACTAGAGGCATTCGCGCACAATCTCTGAGTTCGGGCGAGTACGCTTGAATAAGTCACTTCTGAAAAGATCTCCCTCCACTCGCGCCTTTCTCCAAAATCCGGACTGAGAGAATACCTACAACACAAGTTTGGCGGCAATGGCACCCTCAAACCGCAATCTGTAGGCGCGTCTTCTAGGGGATTTCACAAGGCTACTCCATCCCACTTTTAGATCGCGGGATCTCGCGTGGACCGACAATCTCGGCTCTCCTCCCATGAGCGACTTCGCACAGAACGGAGCCGTCTGCACGCTCCAGCAACTCAACGACGCCCACCTCCAGACCATCGCAACGGACTGGTTACCTGCCGCTGCCGCCGCCTCGCCAGTCACCCTAATCCTTCCCTGCCACGCACCCGATCTAGCATCGCCCGCTCTCCTTACAATCTGTGAGGCACTCAGTTCGGTGCGCTGGCTCGACGAAGTGCTCATTCCCATCAATGGCCTCGCTCCGGATCAACTCGGCACGACGCAGCGCTTTTTTTCCAAACATCTCCAAGCCAACCACACCCTCCTGCTTACCGATCATCCCGCTAATACCCGCATCCTAGCGGCCGCGGCTCGCCTTCCAGAATCAGCGCTCCCGCAAGGCAAAGGCCTTAACGTCTGGGCCTCCATCGGTCTTCTTTGCGCACGTGAAAAACCAGGAATCTTCGCTCTGCAAGACTGCGATGTACTCTCCTTCTCCGCGCAAACCCTCGCCCGCCTTTGCTTCGCAGCCGTTGATCCGGAGCTCCGCTTCAACTTCGCAAAAATGTATTATAGCCGCGCTACAGACCGGCTCTATGGCAGAGTCAGCCGGCTCTTTCTCGCCCCCCTTCTGCACGCGCTGATCCGCGTCGCAGGCCACCACCCGCTTCTCGATTTTCTCCTCTCCTTCCGTTACCCCCTCGCGGGCGAATGCGCTTTAAGAGCTCCTCTCGCCGCCAAACTCCCGATGAACACGGGCTGGGCGTTGGAAATCGGAATGCTCTCAGTCGTCTTCCGCGAATTAAACCCAACTGAAATTTGTCAGGTCGATGGTGGCTCCGGCTATGATCACAAACATCAACCCGCCGCTGGCAATCTCACGCGGATGTGCTCCGAAATCGCCTCCAGCCTGCTACATCATCTTGCTACCGAAGGATGTGAAATTACACCGTCCTTCCTCCATTCCGTCTCCCGCGCTTTTCTTCGCGAAAGTGACGAAGCCGTCCGGCGCTCCGCCGCTCTTTCACGAATGAACGGATTACCAGAGGTCGGTCCCGAAGAAAAAGCGCTCACGGAAACCTTCGCCCGCTGCATCCCAAACGCTCTTCCTCCAAAACCAACCCCGCTTCCCCCTTGGAATAGCGTCGCCTCAGAGCACCTCCATCAGATGCTGGAGTTCCAAGACCAACAGAAAGCCAGCAACTGACAGTCGTCCATCAAACCGGACGAATCAAACACCTCGCTGGAGCTCCGTCTCCCTTGGCCAACCGAATCGGCAGGCAGATCAAATCGTATTCCCCAGGCTTCGCCGCCGAAAGGTTAAGACCCTCAATAATCCACACCTCCGACCCCAGCAGGATGTGATGCGTCTCAATCCCGTCTTTATAAAAGCCTCCGACGCTGAAGTAATCGACACCCACCGTCCGAATACCACAGTCGACCAAAAACCGAGCCGCCTCCTGCGCGATGTATACAAAGTCCCGGTCGAACTCTGCCTTTCGCCAACTCTTCATCGAATTCTGCGTCTTAAAAAGCACCCGCTCCCCACGCTGTAACTTCAGCTTTTTCAACTCCGCGGGACGAATCGCTTTTTTATCCCGAATCTCAACCACACGTGCTCGTCCAATCACCGCATCCCACGGCAAATCATCCATGGTCTTGCCTTCCGCCAGAAAATGAAAAGGCGAGTCCATGTGCGTTCCCGCGTGGGAATTGAGATTGACCGCCGAAACGTTACAAACATCCCTCTTGGCCGTCCCCAGATGCATGGTGATCACCGTAGGCGGATTTCCCGGCCAACCATGCATCCCATTCACAAACGGAACCGAAACATCCAGCCAGCCAGAGCCATCCTTTTGAACCACCTTTTTCTGAGACACACGGCTCCGGCTCGACTGGCGATTTTTCACAGAATCGGCACACATGATTTAGAGAAATTTTAAAAAGATTATTCGGATGCTTTTTCGGCCTCTCCCTTGCCCCGCTTCTTCGGCGGTGCACTGGGAAGATCCTTGAGTGCTTTCACAAAGCTCTGCTCCGTCTCCTTCCAAAGACCCGCCATCTTCTCCACTCGATCAGCCTGCAGCCCCGCCAAATTGTTCTGCTCCCCGCGATCAGTCGACAAGTCGTACAATTCCCACTCTCCCCCCTTCGCCTTCACTATTTTGAAATCCTTTTGTCTCAGAGCCAGATTGCCCTCGTGGCTCCACCACAAGAAAGGACGATCCAACAACACATCTTTCTGCAACAGCGGGAACAAACTCTTGCCGGGCGCCGCTGGCCGATCCTTTCCCTTCCATTGCGTCGGAGGCGGCGTTCCCGAGGCCTCCAGAATGCTCGGCACCACATCCACCAAGTGCGCTGGCGAGGTCCGCAATTCCCCCTGAGCCTGAATCCGTCGCGGCCAGTGCATAATCAACGGAGTCGAAATCCCCCCCTCATGCACCCACGTTTTGTGACGACGCAACGGCGTGTTACTCGCAGACGACCACCCTGGCCCAATGCACAGGTAAGTCTTCGCAGAACCCGGCACCGCTGAACGATCATGCCCGTCATCCCGAACCATCAACTCCGCACTGGCTCCGTTATCGGAAAGAAACAAAATCAGGGTGTTTTCGAAACGCCCCTTTTCCTTCAAAAACGCAATCAAGCGCCCAATCTCCTTGTCCAACCGATCCACCATCGCCGCATGGATGCTCATCTTGGTCGACTGATATTTCTGCTGCTCAGCAGTCAGTGATTTCCAAGGCAGCGGCCGATTCACTTCGTTCGGACCATACGCTTCCATGGCTTGCGGAAAATGATACGGCGGCCCCACCTCCTGCTCCGTCGGAGGCAACGCATGCTGGATCAACCCCAGCGATTTCATTCTCGCCCACCGTTGCTCGCGAAGCGCATCCCAACCTTGATCGTATTTTCCAGAATACTTCGCGATATCCGCCGCTTCAGCGTGCAAGGGAAAGTGAGGGGCCGTGAATGCAACAAATCCAAAGAACGGCTTTTCCGAATGCTTCTCAACGTGCTCGCTCAAAAACTCAATCGCTCGGTTCGCCACTTCCCGCGTCGCATAAAAACCCGAGTTCTCAGCAGGCTGCGGCAAGGGCTGGTCATCCAACGTCTGACGCTTCGGAGTGAAATATCGCCCGTGGTCCGCCAAATCATATCCACGATCAAAACCTCCCTGAATGTCCGTCCCATCAATGTGCCATTTTCCAGAGTGAAAACTGCGATAGCCCGATTCCTTCAGGAAATCAGGAAGCAAACGCGCCCATTCCGGACGCTCTCCCCGCCCTCCGCTGTTGGGAATGCCATCCAAACTGTCCCGCCGAACATTCTGCGCGTAGTAACCGGTTAAAAGCGCCGCCCGCGAAGGCCAGCAACGCGCCGTGTTGTAAAATTGAGTGAAACGCAGGCCATGCGCCGCCAAGGCATCTAAATTCGGCGTATCAATCTCGCTCCCGTAACAACCCAAATCCGAATACCCAAGATCATCGGCAAGCAGGAGCAACACATCCGGACGCTCCGGCTGCGTCCCTTTTGCATTCGCCATGAAGACACACGACAATGAAAACCCGAGGCACAGGGCCCAAGGCGCGGCTAAGGAGGGAAACTTCATACCCCCTTCTCCATAATCCGCTCCCTGCCGTGAACAAGGCGCGATTGCAGACTCCAACGCCTCACACCGTCCCGCCCCTCATCAAGCCCGCAACTGACGCACCGCTTCAAACAAAACAATCCCCACCGAGGTCGCCAAATTCAGACTCCGCGTCTCAGGCGCCATGGGAATGGTCAAACAGCGGGCTTGATGCTCCCGCAGCAACCCCTCAGGCAACCCCCTCGTCTCTCGGCCAAACACCATATAATCCCCCTCCTCAAAAGCCGCACTCCAGTAGGCCCGCTCGCTCTTCGTCGTCAAAAAAAACATCCGCGCATGCACCTCCTGCGCTGCCTCAAACGTGTCCCAATCCGGCCACCGCTTCACATTCACATGGGCCCAGTAATCCAGCCCAGCTCGCTTCAGCATCCGGTCATCGAGCGAAAAGCCCAGCGGCTCAATCAAGTGCAATACCGAGCCTGTCGCGAGGCACAACCTCCCTATATTGCCCGTATTGGGTGGGATCTCAGGCTCTAGCAGGACCACATTCAGCATGCCGCAGTCTGACAGTCATCCCGCGAATCTTCTACCTTTCTTGTGATCGATTGGCCCGCGTTGTGCTTCTCCTTTCATTTCAGTGGATTCCACTTCTCCATCCCACCTTAAGGAGCGCCTCTGTTTTAGTCTGCTGTGCAGCCTCACGGCCGCCGGGTTGGCTCTCGCCATCGACTCCGTTTGGTTTTCGTTTGATCCCTCGACTCCCCCAGTTCTCCGAGAACTTCTCTCCTCGCCCCTAGAAATTGGATCCATCGCCCTCCTGAGTTTCGGAATGGCTTGGGTCTCCCTCAGCGTTGATCAGCTTGGATGGTGCCTCACCGTCCTCTGTGCCGCCCTCGCCCAACTGCCATTAACCCGCCTCGTCGCAGCTCTTTACGAACGCGACTTCCAGCCGTTTCCAGCCGCCTGCGCTCTCGCTGTAGCCGCCCTTCTCCCAAGGCTTCTGCCCAGACAAGACGCTCCTCAAGAAACCCCTGTGAGTGAGACTCCCCTCAACGATTCTCCTGACGCCACAGTCAGCGTGGTACTCGCAGAAATTGCGCAACCTCTCTTTCCCGAGAAACCAAGGCTGCGGCCGCCGACCCTGCCTTCCGCCGCCGCTTTGACTCGTCATTCCTCATCGTCCTCGTCCCCACTCAGCTTCCCCTCAAAACACAGTCTCCGCGCCTCACTTCGTTCCCTGCCGGTCAACTCTGCCCAACCTTTCGAACAGGAAGCCAACACATCGGGCCACAGCGAAACAAAGCAAACTCAGGCGACCATCCTCCACTGTGAAATCCTGAACCACACCGAACTGGCTCAATCGCTTCCCTCCGCCGAATACGCCGACCTCCTCAACCGCTGGATAAACATCTGCAGCGAAACCTGCGAAGCTCGCGGCGGAGAAATGGAGCGGTTCGGCACCAGCTCCTTCCGGGCATTTTTTGCCGCCTCTGCCCACCATCAACCCCACGCACAGTCGGCAATTTATACTGCTTTGGCCCTCCGCACCCGCCTTCTGGCCCTCAGTGAAGAATGCGAACTGCGAAGTGGCCGCGAACTGGAAGTCCGTTTCGGCGTCAATACCGGCGAGGTCCTCCTTGCCCAACTCGGTCCGAAGGACCGCCAACAACTCAGCCTCGCCGGAGAATCCGCCGAGTGGGCCACCCGCCTCGCAAGCGCTAGCCAGATTTATGGCTGCCGCATCCTCGTCGGCGCCCAAACCCTTCAACTCGCAGAACGTTCCGCCGAATTTCGCCCCATCGATTTCCTTCAACGCGCCCTTCCCCCAGAAGCTCCAGAGGAAGTTTTTGAGCTGCTCGCACTCCCTGGAAGCCTCACCGCCGACACCAAACTCCGCCTCCAGCGGTATCGCGAGGGATTCTCCCACTTCCGCGCCAGACGCTGGTCTCCCGCGCGCACAGCGCTCCGCGCCGCACTCCCTCAAAACGGGACGGATGACGCCATCCTTTTGCTCCTCCAACGCATCGATGAGCAGGAGGCGCTTGCAGGCCTCGCCTTAGACGGGCATTGAGGGGGGACACCACCCTCAATGAAACGCGCCGAATATCCGCCAGCTCTCCGATCCCTCATCGCCGAACTCAAACGCCTCCCAGGCATCGGATCCCGCAGCGCCGAACGCATCGCCCTCTGGATGGTTCAGTCTCCCGACGCGCATCCGGAGACTTTGGGCATCGCCATCACCGACCTCAACCACAGTGTCCACCCCTGTTCCATCTGCGGTTTCTTTACCGAAGAAGATCCCTGCCCCATCTGCTCCGACCCGGCCCGGGACACCCAAATGCTGTGCGTTGTCGAACAACCCACCGACGTTCTTCCACTCGAACGTTCCGGCGCCTATTACGGCCGTTATCACACTCTGGGAGGGAAAATATCCCCGCTCGATCACGTCGGCCCGGAAGCCCTCCGCATTCCCCAACTTCTAAACCGCCTCCAAACGCATCCCCCTTCCGAAATCATCCTTGCACTCGGTGCCGACGTCGAAGGGGAAGCCACTTCTCATTACCTCGCAGATCTGCTCCGCCCTTTCCCAATCGCAATTACACGCTTGGCTCAAGGTTTGCCCGCAGGATCCGGCCTTGAATATGCAGATGAACTCACTCTCCATCGTGCCCTATCTGGACGTATCCGCTTAGGCTCCACAAACCTCCTTCCTTCCCAGTACACCCTTCTTGCTCCCAAGGAAACCGACGCGCACAACGCCTCAGAAAATTGATTTTTCCGCCCCATGTTTAAGATCCGTTACTCCATCCCAGGCGCTTCCCCCAATGTCCTCCGCGCGTCAAAGCACGTCCCAAGCGGCCCGCCCAAACTTCGTTTCACCCGCTACGACCAAAACGCGATCGAAACAAAGACCATTACCTCCGTAGCCGAACTCCCAGAAGTGACCCCAGAAGGCCCCGTCCTTTGGGTCGAACTGGACGGCATCAGCGACCTCCAACTTCTCCAAAATCTCGGCGAACGATTCGGCCTCCATCCTCTGGCCTTGGAAGATGTCCTCAACGTCGGACAACGCCCCAAGGTGGAACCTTATTCCGACCACCTCTTCATTGTCGCCCAGATGATTCTCCAAGACGAGGACGGCGCAATCTCTTGGGAACAAGTCAGCATGTTCTTGGGCCCGGGCTTTCTCATCACCATCGAGGAAGATCCCTCCACCGATACCTTTGCCCCTGTCCACGAACGCCTCGACGGAGGACGCGGCCTGATTCGCAAACAACGAGCAGATTACCTCTGCTATGCCCTGCTGGACACCGTCGTAGATCATAGCTTTCCCATTCTGGAATCGTTGGGCGACTCACTCGAATCATTGGAAGAAGTCGTTCTCAAAACCCCTGAAAACCAACAAATGCATCAATTGCATGAATGCAAACGCCTTCTTGCCATGCTCCGCCGCTACGTCTGGCCGGAACGCGAAGTCCTCAACTCCCTCCTCCACGACGAGAGCGGACTCATCCGGCGGGATACGAAGGTCTACCTTCGAGACTGCTACGATCACACCATCCAAATCATGGACCTCATTGAGTCCTACCGCGATGTCTCCTCGAGCCTCATGGAAATTTACCTCTCCTCAGTCGGGATGCGCACCAACGAGATCATGCGCGTCCTCACCGTGATCTCCTCCATTTTCATTCCCCTCACGTTTCTAGCGGGAGTCTGGGGTATGAATTTCCAAGCGGAAAAGGACGGACGCGTCATGCCTTGGAACATGCCAGAACTCCATCACCCCCTCGGCTACCCCATGTGCCTCGTGCTCATGGCCGCAATCGCCTTCTTCCAAATCCTCTACTTCAAACGCAAAAAATGGATGTAACCCCTCCGGATCCCTCAAATTCGGATCCTCAATCCTCATTCCGCGAACTTCCCCCTATCGATCTGAGTCCACTCGGGTCAGCAGCCCTCCAAGGGAACGAACCCCGCGCTGCTCGGTAATCCCGCGAAACAACCCTTCCGCAATTCGTTCACGGTACTCTGCCTGACAAATCAACGCAGCCTCCGAACGGGTCGTCATATAACCGCACTCCATCAAGACCGCCGGATTTTCATTACTCCGAATCACTCGAAAACGGGCCGTCCTCGCCCCGCGATTGGGGGCATTAGTGACATTCGCTAAAACCCGCACCATCCGCTGCGCCATCTGCGCCGATTCCGGTGAAAAATAATAGCTTTCCACCCCAGACACCGGCTTCCGACCCGCGTCGTTAAAGTGGACACTCACAAAAACCGCATTTTGCTGGTCGTTCGAAATCTCCACCCGACCATCCAAGGGAATGAACACATCCCGCCCCCGCGTCAGCACTGTGCGGAACCCCGCATCCTTCAGCTTCCGATTCAGCCGCAGCGTCACATCCAACGCCGCGTCCTTCTCGAGATAACCGCTTCGTGTCCGCGTGCCGGAATCATGAGCCCCGTGCCCAGCATCCAGAACCACCGTAGTGAAAGTTCGGCTGGTATTCCGCACCGTGTGCGCTACGTCGGGAGCGGCACAGGCCCCCAGTCCCAGCACGATCCCCACTGTTCCCAAGACGCGAAATACCCGTGAAAAAACTCCAGCGGAACGCTTGCCTGTTTGATTTGGTTGAATTTTAAGACCCATGCAAAAAGTTGGAGTCACACTCCTCACCCTCTTCCTTTCGGCCCAGACGCCTCTGTGTCAAGGCGGAGATCTATCCATGAAGCCTGCCCCTGCGCCAACCCCCTCCCAAAACGCGCTCTCCGGAGAACGGTCCC
>CANFNA010000084.1 GCA_947448395.1 Chthoniobacteraceae bacterium | reverse complement strand
GTAAGAAAGGGCTCAAAATTGAGCACTACTCCAACAGCGACAAACCGCTCTTCGAACTCGTCGAAGGCGATGGAGAAAAGGCCACCGCCCATCCTCTATTTGCCATTCCCGATATTCTCGCAAAGGTTCTCGAAATCGGACGAAAAGGAATGACCGTCCAGCGCTTCAAAGGTCTCGGGGAAATGAACGCCAAAGAGCTCTTTGAAACCACGATGAATCCTGAAAAGCGCCGCCTCATGAAGGTGGATCTCAACGAAGATAACGCTGTCGATGCAGACCGTATGTTCACCATTCTGATGGGCGACATCGTCGAACCTCGACGCCAATTCATCGAAGACAACGCACTCAACGTCCGCAACCTCGACGTCTAATCGTTTCCGCTTCTAACCGCCTTCCAATCTTCGCCAGGGCCAACCGCCCCTCTTGATACAACCATGTATTCGCAGAACGAAAAAATCGAAAAAATCAACGTCGCGGATGAGATGTCACAGTCCTTCCTCGCCTACTCGATGTCCGTCATCATCTCGCGCGCTCTTCCAGACGCGCGCGACGGACTCAAGCCATCGCAGCGACGAATCCTTTTTGCGATGAATGAACTCGGCGTTGCGCCGAACCGCAAACATCTCAAGTGCGCCAAAATCGTCGGTGAAACCATGGGAAATTATCACCCCCACGGCGATCAGGCGATCTATCCCACTCTAGTCCACATGGCTCAATCTTGGGCCATGCGCGAGATGCTCATCGAGGGACAAGGCAACTTCGGCTCCGTTGAAGGCGACCCACCAGCCTCCATGCGTTACACCGAGGCCCGCTTGCGCCACCTCGGAGCCGCTCTCATGGAGGACATGGACAAAGACACCGTAGACTTTGTCCCAAACTACGACGAAACCCGGGAAGAGCCCACCGTTCTCCCCGCCTCTTGGCCAAACCTTCTCGTCAACGGCGGTACCGGAATCGCCGTCGGGATGGCCACCAACATCCCTCCTCACAACCTCCTCGAAATCGTCAACGCAATCTGCGCGCAAATCGATGACCCAGAGATCACCATCGAAGGCCTCTCCGAATTTGTAAAAGGTCCCGATTTCCCGACGGGGTGCACCATTATCGGCACGAAGACGATCAGACAGTACTTCGAAACAGGCAAGGGCTCGATCCGCATCCGAGGCAAAGCGGGTGTCGAAGAGATGAAGGGCAATCGCGAGGCGATCATCATCACCGAGATCCCCTACAACGTTAACCGTGCAGAACTCATCAAGCGCATCGCCGACTTGGTGAATGATAAGGTCCTCACCGATATCAGCGCGGTTCGCGATGAATCAACCGAGGAAACCCGCGTGGTCATCGAGTTGAAGCGCGATGCCAATCCCAAGGTTGTCATCAACAACCTCTACAAACACACCTCCCTCGAAACGACTTTCTCGGTCGCCATGCTCGCGATTGACCATGGCCGCCCAAAGCTCCTCTCTCTCAAGGACGCCATCTCCTGCTACATCGAGCACCGCCGCGAGGTCGTCCTCCGTAGAACGCGCTTCCTGCTGCGCCAAGCAGAGGAACTCGCCGAGAAGCTCGAAGGATTCCTCATCGCCCTCGCCAATCTCGACGATTTCATCCGGATCATCCGTGACTCTCGCGACCGCGACGACGCCAGATCCAAGTTATTAGCTCTCAAATGGGCCCGCGGAGCCGTCGAGAAACTCGGTATCCTCATTCGTGATGAGGCTCGCATCGTCGATGGAAACTATCGTTTCACAGAACGTCAGGTAAACTCCATCCTCGACCTGCGCCTCTACCAACTCACCGGATTGGAGCGCGAAAGCATCCAGAAGGAATACGACGAACTCCTCACGACCATCAAAGATCTCCTCGACATTCTCGCCCGCGAATCCCGCGTGATGAGCATCATCAAAAAGGAGCTCCGCGAACTCTCAAACAAATACGGTTCCGAACGCCTCACCCAGATCGTTCCCGATCAGGGCGAGATCTCGATGGAAGATCTCATCGCCAACGAAGGCACCGTGATCACCATCACCCATCGCGGCTTCCTCAAACGAACCGCCGTTAGCAGCTACCCAACGCGTAACCGCGGCGGAACAGGCATGAAGGGAATGGTAACGCGCGAAGCCACCTCGGAGACGGAGGACGATGATTTCGTAGAGCATCTCTTCACAGCCACGACGCACGACTACCTGATGTTCTTTACACAATCAGGACGTTGCTACGTCGAACGCGTGTTCGAACTTCCCGAGATGGGCCGTGCCTCCAAAGGCCGCTCCGTGGCGAACTTCCTGCAACTGCGTCCCGATGAGAAAATCGCAGCGACCATCCGCATTCAGGGCAAAAAGACGGACGAGGAAACCTTCAGTGACGCGCTGAATATCGTGTTCTCAACCCGCAGCGGGATCGTCAAAAAGTCCAATCTCCGAGACTTCAAAAACATCCGCAAAGGCGGTTTAATCGCCATCAAAATTGAGGAGGGCGACCGTCTCATCGACGCCAACCTGACCGATGGAGATAATGAACTCGTTCTGATCACTCGCGAGGGAATGAGCATTCGCTTCCATGAGGAAGAGGTAAAGGCCCAGTCCCGAGACACCATCGGCGTTTGGGGAATCCGACCTGAACCCGGAGACGAAGTCGTCGCCGCAGTGCTCGTAAATCCCGCCTGCACCCTATTGGTCGCCGGCGAAAACGGCGTTGGAAAGCGGACGCCTTTCGAGGAATACCGCCAGCAGGGCCGCGGTGGAAAAGGGGTCATCACCATGAAAACCGGAGATAAAACTGGGCTCGTCGCAGGAGCCCTCGCGGTTCGTGAGACCGATGAACTCATGCTTATTACCACGAAAGGAAAGATGGTCCGCACCCGCGTCCGGCAGATTCGTGAAACCAGCCGGAACACCATGGGCGTTAAACTCATTGAGTTGAAACCGGGATCAAAACTTCAAGCCATTGCACCAGTTGTCAGCTTAGACAGCGATGCGTCTGACTCGGCAGACGGCTCCGACGCACCTCCTGCAGAGGAATAATCCGCCAACCCCGACTTTGGAGAAAAGTCGGGATGCAAAGACTCAGAAGCGCCGGGAGGAAACTTCCGGCGCTTTTTTGTCATTAAATGAGACCTCGCAATCACTTCGATCAAGTCGCCTTTGTTCTGAAGACCTCTGCTCAGAGGTTTGCCAACCCACTACTCTCCCGTCTGATTGATGGAGCCGCAGGATAGGTCCAAATGGTGGGTAAAGCCGTTACCTGAGTCTTCGACGTCGCGAAATCTTCCGCAAATGAACAAAGTCAAATCGTCCATTATTTAACAAAAGAAATCTTGCTAGGTCAGCATAGAAAATGCAACTCATGACCGTATAGCCACATCCGGTAACTCAGACGAATATCTCTTACCTCTAAATGATAAACTCATGAAAAAAATTCTAGCCGCAGCATTTTTTACACTTGGGATACTATCGTTCGCCGAACAATGCGAAGCTCATGTTTTGGTTTATCGATTTCGCTTAGTTTCCAGTGTATCTGAGAGTGCGAAAGGCACCTCAAGCTCTAGTTCTCCAAGCACCCTGTGCTCGTTGTTCATCCTTGACCTAGATACTGACTATGTTGCTGAGATTAACGATAAGCCAGATAGATTGTGGCTCAGTCCGCGTATTCAGCTCAACGAGAAACCGAAGTCGGGCAAAAATGCAGCCGAATACTCATTCAGATTTGATGATGACAGAGACTCTAATTCACTAAGCGGACAGCGCCTCACAAAGTTTGAGTTCTATGGTAAGAACGACTCCAAATTTTACTGCTTTCACCACGATTTTGATGATTACGCGCAGTCCGGAGTGGATCACGGTTCAGCAATTGTCAACGGACTTTGCACCCTTAAAGTAGACATTGGCGGCGGCAGGATATCTTCGGTACCGAATGATTTCGTAGTGACGCAGAAGAGGGGAGATAATAAGGAATTTAAGACGAATGTATTCTCGATGAAATACGATTCAACCATCACGAAAGCGGTGAATACTTACCTGAGCACGAAAAAGATACAATCAACCAAGGGCTCCCACGTATCCACATCTATTCCCGCTGCTACAAGTTGGCTGATAAACACCTACCTCCCGCCAAAGTACCCAGCGGCATTTCCGAAAAACTAATCAGCGGAAATTTTAACACAACCGGTATTGGGCCTCGCGCTGGAACAGCGCGTAATGACAATTCCGTGTCCCCAAGGCCTCCTATCATCTATCACCCAGTGTGAAACGTTCAAACCGAGGGGCTAGTAGATGGTGTACGAGGAAGGTTGCTAAATACCTGAAATCACAAATCACCAAGAGATGGGTGTAAGCTCCGCCCTCATTTCCGGCGGCCTGATATCGGTCAAGCAGCCGCCCGCCAAAGAGCGGAAACAGCATCCCGCCAACTGCATCGCCTAATCCGCCTAATCCGCCTAATTCGGACACGGAAGCAACGGCCGACTTTGGGAACATATCAGATACCGTCGTGTATAGATTTGCAGCCCTCGCCTGATGTGAAAGCAGAGGTCGTAATTCAGCCTTGAACCAATTCGGCACCCATCAACCAAATCACTGATCGGGCCTTGATTTGCTAATTTGATGCTCTCGTACGATACGGCGGAGTTGGCGGATGAGGCCGTTGTCATCGCGCATTGAGATCGCGAAATCGCCCGCCGCTCGGCAACCTCCTGCCATCTCCCAAATCCCCTCCACGCACATGAAGCCCCCTCGCCTGTTCCCGTATCTTCTCCTCGCGGCAGCCTGCATCCTGTCCCGAGCCACGCACTGCCACGCAGGCCAATCCACCGCTTCTCAAAAACCCAACATCCTCTTTGTCATCGCTGATGACTGGGGCTACGGCCACGCAGGGGCGTACGGATGCCCTTGGGTCAAAACTCCGAATTTTGACCGGGTCGCTCGGGAAGGCCTGCTATTCACCAATGCCTATACCCCCACGGCTAAATGCACCCCGTCACGATCCTGCATCCTGACAGGACGAAACCCTTGGCAACTCGGACCCGCCGGTAACCATAACTGCGTTTTCCCTCCAGAGACTCCCGTGTTTCACGAACCTCTGGAATCCTCTGGATATACTTACGCGTCCACCGGGAAAGTTTGGGGTCCTGGCATTTCGCTGCGCACCGACGGATCCAAACGCAATCTCGCTGGCAAACAATACGCCGCACAAAAATCCAAGCCCCCAACTACCGGTATCAATCCAAACAACTACGCCGCCAACTTCGAACAATTCCTCTCCGAAACGGAGTCTGGAAAGCCATGGTTCTTTTGGTTCGGAGGCTTGGAACCGCATCGCGAATACGAATATGGATCCGGCGTGCGCTTCGGCGGCAAAAAACTCACGGACATTGATCAGGTGCCTGCCTATTGGCCAGACAATGAGACTGTTCGGAACGACATGCTCGACTATGCTCTGGAGGTTGAGCACTTCGACCAACACCTCGGACGGATCCTTAATTTACTCGAACAAAAAGGGCTCCTCGAAAACACCCTCGTAGTGGTCACGAGCGACAACGGCATGCCCTTCCCTAGAGTGAAGGGAAACACCTACGAAAATTCTAACCATCTCCCGCTCGCCATCCGCTGGCCGGCTGGAATCAAACATCCGGGGCGCAAACTCACCGACTACGTCTCCTTCGCAGATTTCGCCCCCACGTTCCTTGAAGCGGCTGGCGTCGAGTGGAAATCCACGTCGCTCCCCCCAAGCGCCGGAAGGAGCCTATCCGATATTTTTGGCTCCTCCAAAGATGGTCAGGCGATTGCAGACCGAGATCACGTGCTGATCGGAAGGGAAAGAAACGATCTCGGCCGACCAAACGACGAGGGATTTCCCGTGCGGGGAATCGTCAAAAACCAGATGCTCTTCTTAGAGAACTTCGAGCCCTCCCGGTGGCCTGCCTGCAATCCTGAAACCGGATATATGGACACCGACGGTAGTCCCACAAAAACATTCGTCCTCGAACAACACCGCGCCGATGCCACCGCCATGTCATGGGCTGCCTGCTTTGGAATGCGTCCGGCCCAAGAGGTCTTCGACCTGTCAAAAGACACGGATTGCATGGTCAATCTCGCGACCTCTCCGGAGTTTGAGAGAACGAAAACGATTCTGCGCGACCAACTGCTCTCAGAACTGCGTTCCCAAGAAGACCCGCGCGTCTTTGGAAAAGGAGCCGACTTCGACAAGTTTCCAACCGCAGATGAAAAAAAGCGGAACTTCTACCAGCGCTTCGTAAATGGAGATTTGGAACATGCGGGCTGGATCAACCGGACTGACTGCGAAAAAGGTCCCATCAAACCCTCCAACAAGTGATTTTTACGGGTTGTGCCGCATTCGAAAGCCGTCTTTTTCTGCTTTTTTTGCGCCTCCACACCGGAAAACACGTCCGCCAGTGGACTTAGCCTCACTTTTCCCTTGTCCTAGGGCATCCTCCTAGCGACTCAATCGGGGGCTTTACCAATGGACACGAATATACAGAACCTCGGCCCCTGCCCGTTTGTTTCCCCCCTGAAACACAGTGGAGGCATTGAAGTCCGTTTTCGCAGCGACGAAGAACGTGTCCTCCTTCAGCACCTAACCACCCAGATCGATTCCAGCGTCCCCCCCACAAGCTTGGAACTGGCCGGACCTCGAGAATATCTCGCTTTCGATCCCGCCAAAACCACTGCCGCCATCGTCACCTGCGGCGGTCTTTGCCCCGGACTCAATGACATCATTCGAGGCATCGTCACCCAATGTCACACTCGTTATGGAGTCACCCGAACCTATGGGTTCAAATTTGGCTACCAAGGCCTGATTTCGAGGTACGGATTTCAACCCATGCTTCTGAGGCCTGAATCCGTGGCTCAAATCCACAATTTCGGAGGCTCAATTCTTGGCACTTCGCGCGGACAACAAGACATCGGCGAAATGGTGGATCTTTTGGAGGAGATGAAAATCGACATCTTCTTCGTGGTAGGAGGCGACGGCACCCTGCGCGGGGCCGCTGCCATTTCCGAAGAATGCCGCAAGCGCGGACTCCGCAAAGCGGTCGTTGGAATCCCAAAGACCATCGACAATGACATCATGTTCATCGACAAAAGCTTCGGATTCGAGACCGCTTTTGCGATGGCGGTTCAATCCGTGCGATCCGCCTATGTGGAAGCAACCGGCGCCATGAACTGCATCGGGTTACTGAAGTTGATGGGCCGCGATTCAGGTTTCATCGCGTGTTACGCAGCGCTGGCAGGCAGCAATGTTGACTTCGTCCTCATCCCAGAAGTGGATTTCCAACTCGAAGGTTCCAGTGGTCTTTTAGAGGCCCTCCACTACCGCGTGGCCAAGCGAAAATCTGCCGTCCTCGTGGTAGCGGAAGGTGCTGGGCAAAATCTGTTCCCCCCTTCAGAAACCACCGATCCCAGCGGAAACAAACGCTATGGAGATATCGGAACGTTCTTGCGGGATAAGATAAACGCCTCTTTTGAAACGCGCCGCATTCCGGCAACCGTCCGATACATCGACCCGAGTTACATCATCCGGAGCGTCCCCGCTAACCCTCAGGACAACGTGTACTGCTCCCAGTTGGCACAAAATGCAGTCCACGCCGCGATGGCTGGAAAAACTTCAATGATTGTGGGGCGTTGGCATGGAGCATTCGTGCACCTCCCCTTGGACATGGTGACCCATGGCCGTCGTAAAGTTGACCCACATGGCGAACTTTGGAATGCCGTGCTAGAGAGCACCGGTCAACCCTCGCGCCTCTATTAATCAACGGCAGATCCTCTCCTGCACTCTAAACGCGCCCTCTCACGCCGAGTCTTGGATCGCTCGGAAAGGGCGTCGCTTCCATTAGAGCATCACCGAACCGCATTCATGCGGATGACTCGGCGACCAATCCCCGTGAAAATCTCCCACGGAATCGTCTCCGATTTTCTCGCCAGTTCCCACGCCGTCACCTCTTGATCTCCCTGACGGCCAAGCAAAACGACTTCCTCCCCAACAACCACTGAAGGAACTGCGGTCACGTCGACCATGATTTGATCCATGGTCACCCTCCCCAGCAAAGGGCACCGAATGCCTTGGATCAAAACCTCCGCCCCACGATTAGAAAGATGCCGACTGTAACCGTCCGCATAACCCACCGAAACGGTGGCAACCCGCGAGGCCTGCGGAATCACAAAAGTGCGCCCATAAGACACCGTGCGTCCGGTTGCCATCGATCGAACAAGCGTCACACGTGCTTTCCACTGCAATACCGGAAGCAGCTTTTCTTGAAACTCCGCTCTCGGCGACGCTCCATAAAGCATCAGACCGGCCCGGACCAAATCCTCAGCATCAGAGGGAAACCCGATCGCACCCGCGCTGTTTTCAATATGCACAGGCCCATCGAACAGGTGCATTGAGCGCAATTCATTCACCAAGGAACGAAACCGTCCCATTTGCTGCAGGGTATAATCATCGTCTTCATCCGCCACGGGGAGATGCGTTCCCACCCCCGTGATCCGCAGGCCACGGAGGGTTTGGCAGGCCTTGGCCAACTCGACAGCCTCCGTTTCCCAGACTCCAAGACGCCCCATTCCCGAATCCACTGCGAGGTGGACCCCCACACCAGCCTTTCCTCCCAATGCGGCGTATGCACGCGCTTCTTCAAAATCAGAGATCACCGGAGTAAACCCCCCTTCCACCAGCGCAGCCCTCTCCTCGGGTAACGCAGGGCCTAAAACTAAAATAGCATTCCCGGACGCAAGGGAAGCGATCTCCTTAGCTTCCTCAAGATTTGCTACGCCAAACCATTCTACCTCCCCACGCAAAGCCCGAACAACCCACTCCACCCCGTGTCCATAGGCATTCGCCTTCACAACAGCCATCACCTGAACCTGCTCTGAAAGATGCCGGCGCAGCTCTGCTAGATTGTGCCGGAGCGCATCCTTGTCGAGTTCCGCCCATGTTCGAAATGAGGTTTGCGATGAAGCCATCGAACCTAATTGAATACCAAAAGCCCCCCGGAGGCGAACCGGAACGTCTCTTACCCTGTGTTAAAAATCGTCCCATCTCTCCCAACCAACGGGTTCCTTACGCAATGAACGCTCGGCGGGCGGTGAATCTGCCCAGACAACCCAAGGAACTTCCCTCAGGTTTGCGTTTTGTGAACCCACAGCTAAGTTGTCACTCTATGCCGAAACCTACCGCCCTAGGCAAAGGTCTGGGGGCTCTCATCTCCAACCGCCCTGCCACTCCGATCGCTTCCCCGACTCCCGTCGTGGAAAAAGGGGAGAGGATCCAACTGATCCCTTTGGAGAAAATCGTGCCCTCCCCACTTCAGCCTCGGAAGGTCTTCAAAGACGAACAACTTCAGGAACTCGTAGAATCCATCCGCGAGCGCGGCATCGTTCAACCTCTCATCTGTCGCGTCCAAGGACAAAACTTTGAATTGATCGCCGGAGAACGCCGCTGGCGCGCCTCCCAAGTCCTCGGGTTAAAGGAAATTCCAGTCCTCGTTCGCGAGGCCTCTGACAGAGATGTACTCGAATTAGCCCTGATTGAGAATTTACAGCGCGAAAACCTCAATCCCATTGAAGAAGCACGCGCCTTTCAACGGCTCGCGGAAGAGTTCTCCATGAAACAGGAGGACATCGCCAAATGCGTCGGAGTGAGCCGAGCCTCCGTTGCCAACACCGTCCGGCTTCTCGACCTCGAGCCTCAATTACAGACGTGGGTCTCTCAGGAGCGCCTCAGCGTTGGCCACGCCAAAGTCCTCCTCTCGCTCCGCTCTCATGCCGAACAAATAGCTGCAGGAGAGGAGGTTCTTCGAAAAGGCCTCACAGTCCGAGGAGCCGAAACACTGGTCACCCAGCTCCTTGAACAGTCCGGAAAAAGCCGCCACAAACGCAAGAGCAGCTCGGAACCCGCTTTGGGAGCCGCCCTTCTACAGGTCCAAACCAAGCTCCAACGCCACCTCGGCACTCACGTGACCCTTCACCATGGGGAAAAACGAGGCCGGCTCGAAATCGAATATTACGGCACCGATGATCTCAATCGCATCCTGGAGATCATCGGCATGAAGAGCGAAGAAAGTTAAGTCCATGACGGTCTTCATCCGACGGTGGGCCTCGTTTTTGGCCTGTATCCCGTTTTTATCCCTATCGGCGTGCGGTCCAAAGTCTCAAGCACCAGCTTCAGAGGGTTCCAAACCCAATGCACGCGCAGCAACTCCCCCACCTGTCCCTGCCGAACTATGGAAGGAATTCAGTGGAGAACGCGCTTTTGAACACGTTCGCCGGCAAGTTGAATGCGGCGCCCGTCCAGCAGGATCAACGGCCCTCGAGAAAGCACGGGAGCTCATCCTCGCGGCATTGAAGGAGTCCGGTTGGTTCGTTGAATTACAAAACTTCACGGACTCCACACCCCGCGGCCCAAAAACCTTCTGCAACATCATTGCCAGATTTCCGGAAAGCCCCGGAAAAACAGCCCCAGTATCCACCCAGAAAGCTATCGTCGCGTCTCATTACGACACGAAGATTTTCAGCACGATTGAATTCGTCGGCGCTAACGACGCGGGATCGAGCACGGGGGCCCTTCTGGAACTCTCGCGAACGCTCGCTCTCGATCCGGCTTTCGCCTCCCAATTTGAGCTCGTGTTCTTCGACGGCGAGGAAGCTGTTCAACAGTTCACCGAAACAGACGGCCTCTACGGAAGCCGTTATTACGCCCGCGAATTGAGAGACTCCGGCCGTTCTAAGCAGTTCCGCTTCGGAATCCTTTGGGACATGATCGGCGACAGAAATCTCAATATCACCCTCCCTTCTGACTCCCCTCGCGAAATGGTGCAGGGCCTTTTGAGCTCCTCCCAGGCCCTTTCGGTTCGTCAGTGCTTTGGAATTCTCGATCGTCCGTTGCTGGACGACCATATCCCCCTAAATCACGTCGCGCGAATCCCCTGTCTGGACATTATCGACTTCGACTATCCGGCCTGGCACACGGCGGATGACACCCTGGACCAACTCAGCCCAGCTAGCCTCCAAACCGTCGGATCCGTCACGCTTCACTATCTGAAACAGTTGCTCCCCTAGCGCAACAAACCCCACAAACCCCAGCCTAAAATCGCATGCTTAAGCGCTGGCCAACCCCATTCCGCCGTGAGAACGTCGCCCCTCTTCTAATGAAATCCCAATCCAGTTTCGCCGCAACCCTCCGCGCCTCCGCTCTCATTGCACCCGCTCTGATTGGACTTGCGGCGTGCAAACCCGACGCGTCCAGCACCACCGCCCCAAAGGCTGCAGACGCCGCTCCAGCGACTGCTCCCGCCTCTTCAACCGCTCCGGCAGCACAGCCCGGACAAGCGGCCCAGGCTCCCGCTGATTCCGCGATCCCAGCCAACGTCCTCGAAGATCTCCTCAAAAAAGCAAAGCCCCCAGAAGTATCCATTCCTCTGCCTCCCGTGGTCGCCATCGTCGAAGGTCAGGAAATCAAAGCGGAGGAACTCGAAACCGCTCTCAAGACGGTTCTCGCAGGTCAGGGCATTCCCCCAGAACAGTTTCCTGCAGACCAAAAAGCCCAAGGCTACAAGGTCCTCTTAAACGAGCTCGTCACCGAGAAACTCGTCAACTCCCGCTGCAAAGACACTGTGGTTAAGGATGAGGATCTCAATGCCCGCATTGACCAACTCAAGTCCCGCTTTCCTAATCAAGAAGCATTCGAACAACAGATTGTTAAGGCTGGGCAGACGATCGAAAAACTTCGTGAGGAAATTCGAGCTTCCCTCAAACAACAAACTTGGATCGAAGACCAAATCAAAGACGCTCCAAAAGCAACCGATGCTGACGCAGAGGACTTTTTCAAAAAGAATCCCCAGCAGTTCGAAAAACCAGAGCAGGTGCGCGCCAGTCACATTCTTATCTCGGTCGCGCAAGATGCCACCGCCGAGGTTGCAGCGGAGAAGCAGAAGGCCGCTGAGGCGATTCTTGCCAGAGCCAAAGGAGGTGAAGCCTTCGACAAACTCGCAGCTGAACTGTCTGAAGATCCTAGCGCAAAACAGAATTCGGGAGACCTCAACTTCTTCGCTCGCGAACAAATGGTTCCAGAATTCTCCAAAGCAGCCTTTGAAATGAAAAAAGGAGACATCAGTGGCCCCGTAAGAAGCCAATTCGGCTTTCACATCATCCAAGTGACCGACCGCAAGGATGCTGAGAAGATGACTTTGGAGACAGTGAAACCCCAGTTGATGACCTTCCTCAATCGTCAGAAGCACCAAGAGCAGGTCCAAAATCTCCTCAAGGATCTTCGCGAAAAAGCGCAGGT
>CANFNA010000083.1 GCA_947448395.1 Chthoniobacteraceae bacterium | reverse complement strand
GGCAAATGGGCGTTCGCCTCGCTGAGTTTACCGCAAAGTTTAAGGAGGCTTTTTTCGAGGATCTCACCACCCTCCGCCTTCGCAAGGCACAGCATTACCCAGCCGCTACCGAGCCACGTTACATCAACCGGATGATCGAAATGATCCGATCCCTTGAGGCCTCGGACATCGCCTACAAAGCGGAAGACGGCTCAGTCTACTTCCGCATTTCCCGTTTTCCCGATTACGGAAAACTCGCCCATCTCAATCTAGAAGAATTGCGCCCCTCAGGCCGGATCAACAACGACGAGTACGAAAAAGAGGCCGTCGGCGATTTTGCTCTTTGGAAGGCATGGACCGAGGAGGACGGAGATGTCTACTGGGATAGCCCATGGGGGCGCGGCCGGCCTGGATGGCACATCGAATGCAGCGCGATGGCCACCGCTCTGCTCGGCCCTCAATTGGACATCCATTGCGGCGGAGTCGACAACATGTTCCCACATCACGAGGCTGAGATCGCTCAATCTGAATGCGTCACCGGAAAGCAGTTTGTTCGTCACTGGCTCCACTGCGCGCACCTCATGGTCGATGGACAGAAAATGAGCAAGTCTCTCGGAAATTTTTATACCCTTCGCGACCTCCTCGCTCGTGGCTATTCGGGACGCGAAATCCGGTTCTCCCTCATCACCGTCCACTATCGACTGCCACTCAACTTTACGCTTTCAGGCCTCGATTCCGCCCGCGCCGCACTCATGCGAATTGACGCTTGGGTCTCCCGCCTCCGCTCCCTTTCGGGAGGCACCCCGCACGAAACCGCTATCGAGGCGACAACCTCTGCCGACCGCTTTCTTTCTGCCCTCGATGAAGATCTCAATATTTCAGGAGCCATGGGGCATCTGTTTGACTGGCTTCGTGAATCCAACCGCGCCATGGACCTCGGCACACTATCCCCCGGTCAGGCAACTCACACCTTGGAGGAGTTCCAGCGCATCAATCACATCCTAGCCTTCGAGGAAGAGAAAATTCGCATTCCGTCAGAAGTGCAGTCTTTAGTCGAGGAACGCCAACGCGCTCGAGCCAATAAAAACTGGGCTCTATCAGATGAACTTCGTGATGCCATCGCCGCAAAAGGCTGGCTCCTTAAAGACACGAAGCTCGGCCCAGAATTGACAATGGCCGCCGGACGTTAGCCCCGGATCCCCCTCCAAACGCATCGCTTCTTTTACACATGTCCGCCTCCTTCCACCCCGATTCCCTTCTCGACCTCCAACACACCGAACACAGGATGCTTTTTGAGCAATCCGCACTGGTGTGGGATGCCTTAAGTCAAATCCCAAGCTACCTGCAATTCCGCCTTAAACCCGGAATTTACGGCCGCTTGATTGGAAAGCCCTTTGTCAGCGGGGCCGTCTTCATCGGCCGAGGCACGGTCATCGAGCACGGCGCCATGATCAAAGGCCCTGCCTGGATTGGAGAAGGCTGCGAGATTCGGAACGGTTGCTACATCCGGGAAAACGTCATCGTCGGCTCTGGATGCGTTCTGGGAAATTCCTGCGAATTGAAAAACTCCATCATCTTCGATGAGGCGCAGATCCCCCACTTCAACTACGTCGGTGACTCAATTCTCGGTTTCCGGGCACACCTCGGAGCCGGCGCGATTCTTTCAAACGTTCGATTGGATCACTCAGAAATTGTTATATCCAATGGCGAAGGAGGTCTTCTTCCAACGGGACTCCGGAAGTTTGGAGCCGTGATCGGAGATCGGGCCGAAATTGGATGCAATTCCGTACTCAACCCTGGCTCCATCATCGGCAAAAACTCTGTTCTGTATCCAGGAACCCAATGGAGGGGGGTCCTCCCTGCCGACAGGATCGTGAAGACCATCCAAACTCAACAAGTCGTCGAGATTCGCGCTTGAGACTTGCGTACAGCACTCCCCTTTGAAACGTTCCGAAAAGTCCCTCTTCCCTTTGATTCCCATGTCTGTACCCACCGCTCCCAATTCCGAACCGGCACCCAACCCCACCTCTTTCTCAATCGAGGCAGAAGCTTTCTGGATTAAATACAAGTCCAGCATTCTCGGAATCGCCGGCGCTTTCGTCATTGGCACCGGCGTG
This sequence comes from Chthoniobacteraceae bacterium, assembly GCA_947448395.1. Taxonomy (GTDB): domain Bacteria; phylum Verrucomicrobiota; class Verrucomicrobiia; order Chthoniobacterales; family Chthoniobacteraceae; genus Chth-196. Next base: position 10,432 of record CANFNA010000083.1, on the reverse strand, counting down.
TACGCCATCTCCGCGTGGAATGCTCAACGCGCAAATCAAGCTGCTGCAGAAGCCTTTGCTGCAGCCGCCACCCAGGAACAACTCGCCTCCTTTATCAGTAGCCATAAAGGACTTCCTCTTGCCGGAAATGCGTCCCTTCTACTCTCCGAAAAACTCAGAGCAGAGAAAAAGTATACCGAGTCATCTGCCGCCCTTGCAGATCTCGCCCGCGATTCAAAACACCCCCTCTCCGCCGCTGCTCATTTAGGAATCGCCTCCAATCTCGAACAGCAGGGCAAACTCGACGAAGCCCTCTCGACCTATCGCTCCTTGGTTAGCACTGATATGCGCGGATTCGCCTCCCCAGTTGCATGGCTCAGAATCGCTCGAATCCTCAAATTGCAGGGTAAAAACGAGGAAGCAAAATCAGCCTACGAATCCCTCCAGTCGCAGTTTCCAAGATCCTCCTTTGCGAATGATGCCTTAGTGGAAGTCCAAGAACTTATCGTCAAGACCCCTCAGGCTTCACCCACCGACAATGTAGTGCCTGCAGCGACTCCAAATCCTGCTCCTGCAGCGCCTGCTCCTGCAACGCCTGCTCCTGCAACGCCTGCTCCTGCAACGCCTGCTCCTGCAACGCCTGCTCCTGCAACGCCTGCTCCTGCAACGCCTGCTCCTGCAGCGCCTGCTCCTGCGGCACCTGCTCCTGCAGCACCTGCTCCTGCGGCCACTCCAAACCCTGCCCCAGCAAAGTAACTGGCGAAGTGCCCTGTTGGCACTTTTTAGGCGCTATCCCTTCATGAGAAAGGCTCCAAAGTTTTGGAGCCTTTCCACTTTATTTACCAAAACGGGATGCAAAAAAACTCCAGTTCCGGCTATTTGGAATCCTTTGAGTCCTTCCCTCCGGCCTCCTTGAACGCAGGCTTTGCAGCCTCCTTCGGTGCCCACTTTAGGCCCGAAAGATAAGTCACGATGTCGCGGATCTCCCGAGGAGTCAAAATCCCGAGCATCGGCGGCATGATCGATACGGGAGCCGTCTTGTTCACTATCTCCCCTGCCGGAATGGTCTTCTTAGAGCCATCAGCAAGTTGCAGAACGACTCCTCCATCCGTCTCAGCCAAAGGGGCTCCGCTTTGCTGCGATCCATCCTTCAAAGTAACGATCATCAAACCGTAACCAGGAGCCAACTTCGCAGACGGCGCAATCAGTGACTCCACCAAATAACCACGATCCCGCTGCAAGCCGATGGAACGTAAATTTGGGCCCACCGTACTCCCCGTCTCTCCCAGCGCATGGCACGCCAGACAATTTGCATTTAGGTGATTCTGAACAACCTCAGCACCCAACTTTGTGTCGCCTCCCTGCTGCAGTTCACGATGCTCCACTCCCGCGGCACTGCTCTGATACTTTTTCAACAGACCCGCTAACTCTGGATTGCCGGATCCTCGCGACTCCAGCGATTCCAAGATCTCCAGCTGCAAAGAGGCGTCTGCTTTGTTTTCTAGGAGCGCCTTCCCAAGCTTCAATAAAAGTCCATCAACCGCCGGGTGCGATGCCAACGCCAACTGACCAATAGCATGCTGCTTCTGCAAGCTAGCTCCCTTCTTCAAAACTCGCTCTACAATCGCCACTAACCGCTCGGCTTGGTCCGGCACCAGAAACTCAAGGCCCGCTGACTGCAGGAGCGGCGGACTCGTCTCAGCAAGCGCCACGTCGAGAGCCTTCATCCACTCTTCTGCGGAGCGTCCGTTGGCTGCCATCAACTGAAGAACCCCAGCCCGAAGTTTATCGGGAGCCATCGAATCGGAAACAATCGCCAGCAGATCCTGCATCTTTGCCTTGAGAGCATACTCAACCAAGATTCGAACCGCCGTTTGGCGGAGTTCCGGCACCTTGAGATGGATCAATGCGTCTACCCGTTCCGTCAATATTTGCTCGATTGATTCTGTTTTGAGAACTCTTGCAAAACCATCAACGCGATCGAGCCTAGGCGGATTTTTCCAAACAAAAAGAGCCTCTAATGCCTCAGCCCGGAGCGGCTCTTGCACCGCATCATTCAGCGCATATTCCAGTAATTTGGCGGCACATTCCGTCGTCCCAATACGAAGCCCAGCATTAATCACTCTCCACATGGCTGAATTGGAAAGCCCGGAAACCTTCAGAAGTGATGCCACTTGTGGGAGTGCCTCGGGAATCCCGTCACCATCATGCACAGCACGGATCGCCTCCGCGACTACAAGCGGATCGGCGTCCTTCAAAAAGCCTGCAATTAATGGCGATGCCTGGCGCCTGAGCGCTACAACGCTGGCCAAGCGGCGCGCCACAGACGCGTCGTCACGGCGCGCTGCTAACTGCGCTGAATCAGCACAACCCGCGAGAGCAGCAATCACCGACTGACGCAAAACCGGCTGCTCCCAGGCCCCTTCGACAGTCTGATAAATTGCGTCCACGGCATTCGGCACCTTGATACGCCCCAGTGCGATCCCGACAAAATTGCGCACCCTTGGAGATACATCACCTATCAATGGAACCAGCATCTGGGCCTGCACAGGAGTCAACGGAGCTTCGCTCATAATCCGAACCGTCTGCGCTCGAACCTCGCTTTCGGAATCTGAGAGTAACGATAGAATTTCTGCCACCTCAGCCTCCCGCTTACGAATCAACTGCCCATAACCCCAAATCGCATGAATACGGCTCAACATTGATGAACTCGTGTTCCGTGCAGTCGCTAACAACTCCGACGCCTCCCTCCGCTTGACCAACTCAAATTGCGCTCCCATTCGGACTCGCTGGTCCGCATGCCCCAACAATCCTCCCAACTGCTTGGGTGACCAGTTCTCAAATCCTGCGGAAAGAATTCCGAGTGTTTGCTTGCGAAGCAGATTCGAGGCGCCAGAAACCGAGTCCACGCGAAAAATATTTCCGCGGCCATCCAACGGATACCCCTTCGCCCAGTCCGTCATAAATAAAGAACCATCGGGATGCCAACTCAACCCTGTGCCCATCGTTCCCTTGTGCAGGACTTCAACAGCGCTCCGTTTGAAACTGGCTCCATCGCGTTCAACACGAAATCCACGCATGATACCCGTGGGAAACTCGTTAAGAAAAAACATCCCACGCTGCGCCTCACCCAGTGCCGTTCCCGGATCGTGTTTAAAGCCCACAGGTCCATCCGTGGAGTTAACAATCGGCGGTAAAAAATAGGCCGCCTGCCCCTCCGTCTGCGGCTCCCACATGCGCTCTAGCATCCAAGGCGTCCGAACTCCCATGTACTGAAAATTACAACGCCAGCCGGAATCACTCCCTTCGGGGATATAGACGAAACGCTCCTTCTCACCTTTGAAGTCGGCGTCGTTGTCCACCCCGAATAAGTCTCCAAAATCGTCAAAGGCCGGTTCTTGCACATTCCGAAGGCCATGCGCAAACACCTCAAAGTTCGACCCATCTGGCTCCACCCGCATGACGCATCCCTCATTCGGATAGAAAAAGTGACGCCCCTCGCGCGAGGTCACATTCACTCCCTTGTCTCCGATACTCCAATAAATGCGCCCATCCGGCCCTACGCTGAGCCCGTGCATGTCATGCCCGCCATACGCGAAGTGCACTCCAAAGCCATGCACCAGCACTTCCCTCACATCAGCCACCCCATCGTCGTCCGTGTCCTTAAATCTCCACAGATCCGGCGCGATTGTCACATACACCCATCCATCATGATACAGCACCCCAGCTGCAATCCCAGTCACCTCGGTGTTAAACCCCTCCGCAAAGACCGTAATCTTATCCGGAACCCCATCCCCATCCGTATCGCGCAGTTGGTAAATGCGATCTGATACGGCTGTGAGATCCTTCCAATCGACCGAACCATCACCGTTGTGATCCTTCAAGCTGCCGCGCGGCCCGCGCAATTTCCCCGGCGCCAAAGTCGAATGCAAGAAGGCTGCTTTTTCCTCCACGCTTCGCAATCCAACATCAGTCGGAACCCAATCCTTAAACTCACGGATATCCAAATCCGCAACTTTCCGACGGGCCGTTGAGGCCACATACACGCGCCCTTTTGGATCTACCGAACAGGCCACTGGATCTGGCACGTTCAGGCTCCCATTCCATTTCTGAAAAGTCAGATCGCTCCCCGCCGCCGAAACCACCGCAGCAACATCAGCAGCACGCGCAGTCTCATCCGCCCCTAGGAGCAGGGGAGACTCAAAAAAGGAGCTTTCAGAAAACAGGGAAAGGAGAAACAGGAGTTTGGAGGGCTTCATAAAAAGAAACGCGGGGTGCGAAGCATGACATCGCCTCCCCCTTCGACCCCAGAAAATTTCGACCCTTCACAATCCTCGCGCCCTCCCTGCCTTGAACCCTTTTACGCCCCACAGCAACCGTGACCTGCACCCAAAAACGCTTCTTACTAACTCTTACGCCGAGGCCGTCGCGGCTGAATCTCCAACTGAGGCTGATGCAAGGCCTCTTCGTCGTAATCTCCAAGTTCACCTAAAGGCGCTGGCGGAGGCAAATCCCCAAAGTCCGGAGACGTCAAAGGGGATCCCCCCTCTACAAACCACGTGCGCTCATCCGGCCTCCGCAGCTCCTGTGGGGGCGCTTCGCCAATAATGAGCGACCCCGAAAAAATCCCGCCCTTCTCGACCGTGATTGCCCGAGCATAAACCGTCCCCTCCAGAACTCCCTTTTTCTGAATCACCACTCGACCACCGCAAACGACAGTCGCACGGGTCTTCCCAAAAATCTCCACCACCTGCGCATGAACCGGTTTGTGGAATTCTACGTTGGCCTTTTTGTGAATCACCAATTTCTCCGCATCAATCTCCCCCTCGTAATGACCGTCGATTTCAACCGTCGCCTCGCCGGTACACAAAATGCGCCCTCGAAAACGCCCCTCAACACGAGCACGCCCACAAAGAATCCGATGGCTGGCCACATCCGCCTTCGAGGTCAGATGAAGCAGTCCTTGCGTCTGAATAGAACGCGCAAATGGACCGGCAATCCGAAAATCTCGGATGTCGATGTAGGACCCACACTGCGGACAAAGACTCGACTGAGCATCACTGGAAACCTCATGCTTTCCTCGACAGCTAAAACAGACGATCTCGCGGGTCGTTTCCCGCGAGAGCACTCTGTACAGCTTGTCGAAAAAGGAGGGCTCCTTGAGACTCGCAATCTCTTTGGCAAGGAGCCGCTCAATCGAGTAGTGCTGACCGCACTGACGACAAAACGTACTCTTTGCGCTCGCCGGCTCAAGCTGGCTGAAACCGCAACTAGGACAATCTGCCCCGATTTTATCGGGGGCCTGTTTTCGAGAGTTGGCCACGGAGGCCGCTCAAGGATTAGCGAGGAGCGTTGCCGCCCATCGCAGGCCGAATTTCAGGGGCACGCACGATCTCCGGCTGCTTCATGGCAATCCGGTTCGGCGTGACTTCAGACTTCCCAACGAAGGTCGCACCATCCTCGATCACCAACCGAGACGCCTTCAAGTCCCCTTGCAAAACCGCATGCGACTTTAACTCGCAACGCTCTTCCACCGTGATGTTCCCATGAACCTTCCCGTACACGGTCACACTCTTGGTTTTAATCTCCCCACGAATCTCGGCATTCTCCCCCACCGTCAGGGTTCCGGGGCTTGAAATTTCACCTTCGATCTTTCCGTCAATCGTAAGGTCATTTTGGAATTTCAAAGATCCTTTAATCTCTACATCCGCGGAGAGAAGATTCTTTGCGTTCGCTGTTATCGGGGTCATTTCAGACATAGTCGGGGTGAAGGCGAAGAAACGCCGTTAGAAGGGTTGATGAATTCAGTGAATTGCAGCTTCGATAGACCCGATCCAAACCGTCCACCGGCCGGAATCGGAACCGTCTTGACTGGGCAATCTAGGCCCACGCAACGACGAGTCAACGCCCTGTTCTAAACTGATCTCAACCTACTCACATCCAAGTAATTAAACTTTCGACTAACGCAAACCCCTCTTTCCACGCACCTTTCACCCCTCCATCCCACCCCACCCTATGCCCCAAAAGACTTCGCCGGTCCTCCAAATCCAAAACCTTCTCGTCGTCCGCGGGGGAATACAGATCCTCCAAAGCCTCTCTTGGACCATTCTCCCCGGCCAACACTGGGTCCTCCTCGGTCCAAACGGCTCTGGCAAAAGCTCTCTTCTCGCCGCGCTCGCAGGTTACCTCACCCCAACCGACGGTGATTGCACCGTCCTCGGCGAAACTTTCGGGGATAGCGATTGGCGCGATTTGCGAACCCATCTCGGCATCGTTTCCGCCGGAGCAGCCGCCATGGTTCCTCCAGAGGAACCAGCCGCCTACACAGTCGTCACTGGCAAAAATGCTCAGTTTGGTCTCTGGGGCCATCCTTCCACTTCGCAACACCGCGAAGCCCTCCAACTCCTACGCCAAGTGGAGGCAGCCCACCTCGCAGAGCGTCCTTGGGAAGTCTTGTCTCAGGGCGAAAGACAGCGCGTCCTGATCGCCCGCGCCCTCATTCATAAACCAAAACTCCTTATCCTCGATGAACCCTGCGCCGGCCTCGACCCCGTCGCCCGAGAGTCATTTCTTTCGTTTGTACAGCGAATGCTCCGCAAACGCAGCGGCCCCGCCGTTGTCCTCGTCACCCATCACGTGGAGGAAATTGTTCCCGGATTCACTCACGCCCTTCTCCTGAAAAACGGTCGTGCTGCCAATGCCGGCCCCATTGACTCCACCTTAACCACAGCCAACCTTCGCGCCGTCTTCGAAGCCCCTATTGCCCTACGCAAAATTGCGAACCGGTTTCGATTATCAATCGCCTCGGAAACAAACGGCTTCCTCTAAACACCCCAAACACCCCACTCCCAAAAACTCACGATCAACCACCCTTGCCGTTTTCCTCGAAGACGACTAAGAAAGAACCCCATATGAAAAAGGTCGAAGCGATTATTAAACCCTTCAAAATGGAAGACGTGAAAGAAGCCCTCGCCGAAGCCGGTGTCGAGGGAATGACCGTCACCGAAGTGAAGGGCTTTGGTCGCCAAAAAGGGCATACGGAAATCTACCGTGGCAGCGAGTACACCGTCGATTTTCTTCCCAAGGTCAAATTCGAGATCGTGATCGGTGACGCCATGGTCGACCGCGTCGTCCAAGCAATCCTCAAATCCGCCAAAACCGGCAAAATCGGCGACGGCAAGGTTTTCGTACTTCCAATCGAGGAAGCCATTCGAATTCGCACGGACGAGCGCGGGGAAGCTGCGATCTAAACAACAGGGCGCGGCTTCAGCGCATCCTGTTTGTCTCCGTTTTTTAAAAGGCACGCGTGCAATGAGCATCCGTGCCTTTCTTCTCTCCCTCTTTAAAACCCTGTCTCGCTTTTCCCGCTTATGGATCTCCCTGCATGGCTCGTCGCTATTATTCTCGGCTGTATTGAAGGCCTCACTGAATTCATTCCTGTTTCCTCCACCGGCCACCTCCTCATCGCGGAACACTGGCTTCCACGGCAAAGCGACCTCTTCAACGTCGTCATCCAATCCGGCGCCGTCCTCGCCGTTCTCCCTTTATTCAAACATCACCTTCGAACCCTCGTTGAGTGGCGCAAACCGGAAAACCTTACCCTGATTCTCCAAATCACGGTCGCCTTCCTCATCACCGGCATCGGCGGCTTAGTGCTCGAAAAACTCCACTTCAGACTGCCAGAGGAAACCAAGCCTGTAGCGTGGGCACTCATCGTCGGCGGTGTGCTTTTCTTACTTATTGAGGGCTCTCTCAAGGCGCGGGCACTCTCAAAACAAACCTCCTGGCTCGCCTCCATCCTCGTCGGTTTAGCCCAACTCGTGGCGGCCATCTTCCCAGGTGCTTCTCGCTCTGGAACCACGATCCTCACCTCCATGCTTGCTGGAACTCAGCGAGTCCCCGCAACCGAGTTCTCCTTCCTCGTCGGCATCCCAACGCTTCTCGCCGCGGGAGGATTGAAGATCTTTAAAGCCGTTCGTCATGGAGCCCAAGAAGACTGGGGGATGCTTGCCATCGCCACACTCGTCGCAGCCATCGTCTCATTTGTCTCGGTGAAATGGCTCCTGCGCTTTGTCCAAAGCCATTCCTTCGCAAGCTTCGGAGTCTACCGAATCCTCGTCGGCGCCATCCTTCTCTTCGCCCTCTAAAGCCTGAGCCTCAGCGCAAACCTCGCCTTCGACATGAAGCTCTCTGACATCCAGGCCACCCTCCAAGCGCTGCACACCTCCCCAACTAAAAGCCTCGGACAAAATTTCCTTCACGACCAAAATCTCGCCGACTGGACCGTCGAACAGTTGGACATTCAACCGGATGAGCCTTGGGTGGAAATCGGCCCCGGATTGGGCTCTCTCACAGATTTCGCGCTCAAGCGCTCCCCTCACGGAACCCTCATCGAAAAGGACGATCGTCTCATCGATTACCTCCACGAAAAGTACCCAACCCTGCAGATCGTGCATGGTGACGCCTCGCAATTCGACGTCCGCAGCCTCCTTCCAGGCGGGCCAGTCAAAATCCTCGGCAATCTTCCTTACTACATCTCTAGCCAAATTCTGTTCAACTTTACCGCTGAAGCCTGCCCCGCAAATGGAATGGTCTTTACGCTGCAGCGAGAGCTCGCAGAAAGACTCGCTGCCAATTCTGGCTCAAAAGCCTTTGGCAGCCCCACACTTCTCATCGGGCTCCGCTGGAAGGTGCAAATCCTCAAAATGCTCCCGCCCACCGTTTTTCTGCCAGCTCCTCAAGTAGAATCAGCCGTGGTCTCCCTCACCCCAAGAGCCTCCGGAGAACTCCCTGACTGCGACCGGTCTCGTTTTTCTAAACTCGTCAAACTCGGCTTCTCCCAACGCCGCAAGCAACTCGGCAACCTCCTCTCGCAAGCCCTCCCTCGCTGGAAAGATGCCGCCGCTGAACTCGGATTCCAAAACACTGTCCGCGCGGAAGCCCTGTCCTTGGAACAGTGGTGTCGCCTCAGCGCTTGGCCCGCTGCAAAATCAGACCTTCCTCTCGGGCAGGATTCGCACGGCGAACAGTTCGATATCGTCGACCAAAACGACTGCGTCATCGGAAAAACCTCTCGCAAAGAGGCCCACGAAAAACAGCTCAGACACCGAGCCGTTCATGTCTTCATCTTCAACAGCAAAGGAGAACTCTTTCTTCAAAAACGATCCCGATGGAAGGATGTCGCTCCTCTTCTCTGGGATTCCAGCGCCGCGGGACACGTCGCTTCCGGCGACGACTATAACGAAACCGCTCCACGAGAGCTAGAGGAAGAGCTCGGCGTATCCACCCCGCTGACTTCCGTTGCGCACATCGCCGCATGCCCGGCCACCGGCAATGAATTCGTCGCTCTGTTTTCGGGAATCCACGACGGCCCGTTCACCCTCCCTCCGGCAGAAATCGAATGCGGCGATTGGTTCTCACCAGAACTGCTCCAGCAATGGACCCTTAGTCGTCCCCAAGATTTTGCATCCGGCTTTTTGGAATGCTGGAAAATATGGCAGACCTCCAAAAACTCTTGATCTTCCTGTTGACCCAACCGCCCCTTTTCCGATCCTAGGACTCACCCCCAATCCGTTCTTCCCCATGAAAATCCCCCGCCACATCACTTCGCTCACGCTCGCCCTGATCACCTCCTGCTTGTATGCCGGAGAAAGCAACACGCTCACCCCTTCAGAAAAAGCAGACGGCTGGAAACTCCTTTTCAACGGCAAATCCACCGAAGGCTGGGTCGCTCTCGGCAAGGACGCTTTTCCGGAAAAAGGATGGACCGTCCAAGACGGCGTCCTCCATCACGAAAAAGGCGGCGGCGGTGGCGACATCGTAACCTCAAAATATTACACCAACTTCGAACTCACCTTCGAATGGAAGATCGGAGAAGCCGGCAACAGCGGGGTGAAATACAATCTGGCTGATCCCAATAAAAACGTCGGCTTCGAGTACCAAATGCTTGATGATGCAAAACACCCCGACGGCGTCAAAAACGGAACCCTCCATCAAACCGCATCCCTCTACGACCTCGTCGAACCCTCCTCAGATCGGAAGGTCAATCCTGTCGGCGATTGGAACCAAAGCCGCCTCCTCGTTCAGGGCAACCACGTCGAGCACTGGATCAATAATGCCAAGTCCGTCGCCTTCGAGATCGGCAGCCCCGATATGACCACCCGAATCGCTGGCTCAAAATACAAGAAGGTCGCCGGCTTTGGAGAAAAGAAGGCCTCCCCCATTCTCCTTCAAGACCACGGTGACTCAGTGGATTTTCGGAATGTCAAAATCCGGGAGCTTCCTTAACCCCTCGTAGTTCTCAGCCCGAGGGGCCACCGGCCTTCTCCGAAAGCTCAATTTCAGGGCTTACGGTCTTTCGGGCCAGTGCTCCGGGTTCTTTTGCGTTCAGCGGCCAGCTTGGCGGCTCGCTTGTCCCCTGCCCCGCCTTTAGGACGCCCAGAATCCTTGCCCT
>CANFNA010000082.1 GCA_947448395.1 Chthoniobacteraceae bacterium | reverse complement strand
CTGATTCCGTCTGTTTGAATGCGGGGTGATCGGTTGTGGGACGGTTGCCAGTATTGGGAACGAGGTAATTGCCGATCGTGGAGGGGATGACAAAGTAACCGTCTGCGAGGCCTTGCATCAGGGCGCTGGCGCCGAGGCGGTTTGCACCGTGGTCGGAGAAGTTGGCTTCTCCGAGGACAAAGAGACCGGGGACGTTGGACATCAAGTTGTAGTCTACCCAGAGACCGCCCATGGTGTAGTGGACGGCGGGGAAGATGCGCATGGGGATCTGGTATGCGTTTTCGCCCGTGATTTGATGATAGATGTCGAAGAGGTTCCCGTAACGCTCACGAATTTTGGATGCGCCAACGCGGTTGATGGCATCTGCAAAATCGAGGTAAACACCGAGTCCCCCGGGGCCCACGCCGCGGCCTTCGTCGCAGACTTGTTTTGCAGCGCGTGAGGATATGTCGCGAGGCGCTAGATTTCCGAAGCTGGGGTATTTTCTTTCGAGATAGTAATCTCTCTCGGCCTCTGGAATCTGCCCTGGAGGCCGATTGTCGCCTTTTTTGATTGGTACCCAGACGCGTCCGTCATTGCGGAGGGACTCGCTCATGAGGGTGAGCTTGGACTGATAATCGCCAGCGACGGGAATGCAGGTGGGATGGATTTGGGTGTAGCAGGGATTTGCGAAAGTCGCTCCCCGTTTATAGGCTCGGAACGTAGCGGAGACGTTGCAGCCCATCGCATTGGTGGAGAGGTAAAAGACGTTGCCATAGCCGCCGGTGGCGAGGATGACGCAGTCTGCGGCCCAAGAGCGGATTGCTCCGGTGACCAGATCGCGAGTGATGATGCCTTTGGCGTGACCGTCAACGATGACGAGGTCGAGCATTTCGGTGCGGGAATGCATTTCGACGGAGCCGGCAGCAATTTGGCGGTTGAGAGCCGAATAGGCACCGAGGAGGAGCTGCTGTCCTGTTTGGCCACGCGCGTAGAACGTTCTCGAAACTTGGGCGCCGCCGAAGGATCGATTGTCGAGTAAGCCGCCGTACTCTCGCGCGAAGGGGACTCCGAGGGCGACGCAATGATCGATGATGGAAACGCTGATTTCAGCGAGTCGATGAACATTGGCTTCGCGAGCGCGGAAGTCGCCTCCCTTGATGGTGTCGTAGAAGAGTCTGTGAACGGAGTCGCCGTCTCCCTGATAGTTCTTTGCAGCGTTGATTCCGCCTTGAGCGGCGATGGAGTGAGCGCGGCGTGGGGAATCCTGAAAGCAGAAGGCCTTCACCTTATAGCCGAGTTCTCCCAGCGTTGCGGCGGCGGAGGCACCAGCTAGGCCGGTCCCGACAACGATGACCTCGTATTTACGACGGTTGGCCGGGTTGATGAGTTTGGATTCGAACTTGTGCCGTTCCCACTTTTGCTCGAGCGGACCCGCGGGGATTTTGGAATCGAGGATGAGGCTCATAGAAAGCGATTGGGGTTCGGATGACTATTTTAAGAGGCCCGCAAGAACGGCGGCTGGAATGGACGCGTATCCGGCGAAAATGAGAGCGGCGAGGACGCGGGAATAAAAAGCGACTTTCTCGATGGATTTTTTTGATTCGAGTCCGAGGGTGATGAAGACGGAGGAGACCCCGTGGCTAAGGTGCATGGCTAGGAGTCCGACGCTCAGGATGTAAAAGCCGGAGATGATTGGGTTTTGAAATCCCATGACCACCATCTGATAGACGTCGTTCACGGAGGTGAGGGAACCGCCTGTTGAGGTGAGTTTAAACCGAGGATCGGTCACTCGGAATGTGTAGTGAAGGAGGTGGAAGATCACGAAAGCCAGGACAGTGAGTCCGCTGTAGATCATCGTTTTTGTGGATGTCTTGGCCTGGACGTCGCGATTGAGGGCGTATCGATCAGGCCGTGCGGCACGATTTTGGCGTACCAGACAGATGGTTGTGAAAACGTGAGTGGCGAAGAAGACGATCAGTGCGATGCGAGCGACCCAGAGGGGGTTTTGGTTGTGATGAAGGAACTCCGCGTAAGCGTTGATTTTGGGAGCTCCGGCGAACATTTGGAGATTGCCGGCGAGGTGGGCGATCACGAAACCGAGGAGCGCAAGGCCGGTCAGGGCCACGATCCATTTTTTACCAATGGAGGAGTTCCAGAACTTGGAGAGGAGATTCACAGGGCTTTCAGGGTTGGAAATGGATTGCCCGAGGGCAGATGTCACGGCACATCACCGCAGTTTTCGTGGTAGAAGATTTTGGTTGGTGATGCAAACAAAGATGTGGCTTTGAAATGCTAGGTGTTGGGTATTCAAGGGGCGAGTCACGCAAGAAGGCTGTCTGGAGGAGTCAGGCAAGCTGGGGGTGTCTAAGATTTTTGAGATGGATGCTCTCTCAGAGGTGTTTTGTTGGGCGGATCATTGAAGATCCATGTAAAGCATTCGCCCGCATTGGTCGCAGTGGACGATTGTTGTATGAGCGCGCACTGCGGCGACTGTGGCGGTGGCAACTTTCATGTGGCAGCCAGTGCAAATGTCCTGCCGAAGGCCGACGACGGCTTCGCCCTTATTAATGAAGAGGCGTCGGTAATTATCGAGAAGATCCTCGTCGAGTCCATCTGTGTAAGTTGGACGAGTGGTTTCGAGTTCCGTCAGTTTCGCAGTTAGGTTTTTTGTCTTGGTTTCCAGATCGGCTATCTGGTTTTGGACTTGGGTTTGGGCGGCTTCTGCTGCTTTTTCGGAGGCGGCAACTTCGGGTCTGAGCAACTCGAGTTTTTCCATCAGTTCGAGCTGCTTGTCCTCGATCCCGGAAATTTCTTTTCTGGCATTTTGGATCGAGAGATTGAGGGCCTGATACTCGTCATTTTTGCGAGTTTGCATCTTCTGCACCTCGTATTTGGCGATTCTCTCTTTGTGGCTTTTGATCTCCGTTTCTAGAAGGGATTGCTCAACCTCCGTTTGGCGGTGGCGATGCTTGGCATCGTTTGCTTGAGCCTTGAGGTGAGCGAGTTTGTCTTCGAGGGACTTGCGTTCGATGGGGATGCTCTTGAGTTCGTTCCGCAGGGTGCGGGCTCTGGAGTCTTTTTCCTGAAGGATTAGCAGACGTTCGATTTCTGGGAGCATGAGGGAGGATTATTGAAAAAGCATGGACTCTTCCGGCGGCTTGGTGGGTTCCACCGAGGTGGCCTCGACGAGGGAGATGCGCTTTCCTTTTTCGACGGGAAAAGTCGCTTTGCCAATGATCTTTACCCAACTCATTTCAGGAAAGTCCAGAGGCGCGCTGGTTTGAATGAGGGTGGCCACGGGACGGGCATCTGCCGCACAGCAGGTCATGAACATGCGAACGGCCTTGAATCGGGGGGCGGAACCGCCTTCCGAGGTCTTGTCTGGCATGATCTGGGCAATCAACTGGATCGTTTTTTCTTCAAAATCCTTCCGGAGTTGGGAGTCCTGCACGGAATAGAGCAGGTCTAGAATTTCCGCGACGATGTGCCCTTCCGGGGTGCGTTGCATGTAATCCGGGAGTTGCTGGGGGTTGGGACCGGTTTGAGTGGTCGGGAGAGATGCGGGAGCATTGGGGTCTGCAGGGGGATTTCCGACGGATTGTGAAGGGACCGCAGGTGGGGTTGTGGAAGTTTCGGTCTTCGCGTCAGAGGCAGAGGGTGTCGAAGTTGCTGGGGCAGCGGCTGGGCTCGCGGCTTTTCTGGCACCGAGTCCCGCTGCATCGGTTGAGATTCCACGATTTTCCATCAATTGCTTGCTGAAGTTTTGGGGAGAGAGCCAGGCGGCGACAGTCACTGGGAGAACGAGGATGAGAAAAGTCAGCCAGCGTCCTCCTTTGGATCGGGAGAGGGGATGGGTGCAACTCGCATCGGCGCAGCATTCCGGAGGGGTTGGGCGCGAGGCGATCATCAGAGCCAGCGCTGCAAGTGCGATGCCTGCGATGAGGACACCGGGTCTGAACGAGGGGTGGAGGAGAGCGGTGACTCTTCCGGTGAAGTAGGTTGCGAGAAGGACTGCGCTCCAGACGGTGAGGGTGAAGGAGGGAATCCAGCGATTGAATAGTGAAGTCATTTCGCGTGCGGTGGAATGGGATCAAAAGCCGACCTCTTGGAGGCGCCAACAGAGGAGACCGATCAGGATGAAAAGGCCGAGACAAAGGAGTGTGACGGTGCGTTTTTTAAAGAGTAGCCCGTAGAGCCAAAACAGCTTCAGATCGACCATCGGACCGAAGATTAGAAAAGCCAGTTTGGCCATGGGCGCAAAGGCGGGGAAGCTAGTGGCTGCGATGAATGCGTCCGTGGTGCTACACAAAGCTAAGGCGGCGGCGGCGGCCATCATAGCGATGATGGCCAACGGAGGGTTGCTGGCCACAGGGTCGAGAACGGATCGGTGAACAGCTGTGCCCAAGACACTGGTGATAGCGGCTCCAATGACAAAGAAGACGGCTACATCGAGAAAGTCGGTAGACGCTGCGTAGAGGGCTTTCAGGAAGCGGTTGACTCCAACGGAGGGCGGGACTGAAGAATCATCGCCCGCAGCGGCGATTCGAAGACCCGAGCGTGAGGTGGCGGCTCCGGAAGGGGAAGGATTGGGATTGGGAATGACTCCTTCCTGGAGGATTGATTCAGAGGGGAACTTTTGGATGAGCAGTCCGACCGCCACTGCGATCGCGAAACCGATCCCCAGACGGAGGAGGGTCATTTCTACTGGATTTTGTCCACGAAAAGCCGCCCAGGTGCTGAATGCGACGATGGGACTGACAATTGGTGCGCCCAGCATGTAGGTGACCGCACATCCGACTGGCAGTCCTTTTCGGAGAAACCGACGAATGACGATCACGCTGCCGCATTCGCACATGGGAAAAATGAGTCCGAGCAATCCACTGACGCACACTGCGGCGACGCGGTTTTTGGGCAGAATTTTGGAGAGTTGTTCTGGCGAAACAAAGGCGTCCACGAGTCCGGAGAGCAGGGAGCCAAGCAGCAGAAAGGGAATTCCTTCTAGAAGAACGCTCAGGAAGGAAACGGCGACATCGCCCGCATTAAACTGGAACCAAGTCATCGGTAGGGGAATGGGGAATTCAGAGAAAACGAGGTGCGCTATTTTTCAAGGGTGGAATCGGATTGTTTGAAATGGACGTTTTAAGTGGGGATTTTAGGACGCCGCGGAAGGAAGGAGCTTCTGTCTGTCGGGATGGGGGCGGGAATATTCGTAACCATCCCGATTTGTTGGGCGGTCAGATGCATGGTTAGACCCTGTCTGGGGCGGTCATCCGGAATGCTGGGATGCTGGTGAAGACATGCTTACCGTCATCGGTGACGCCGAAGTAGGAGCCTTCTGCGATGCCCTCTTTGGCTATCACGTGGTAGCTGCTGTAGGAAAACTGGTCTCCTGGTTTGAGGTAGGGGAATTTTCCGACCACGCCATCTCCTTCCACAACAATTCTTTCGCCGGTTGTTTCCGTGACGATCCACTTCCGAGCTTTGATTGTGACGGGGGTTTGGGAGTTGTTTGAAATCGTGATAGAATAGGCGAAGGGATAAGGGCGATCGGTTGGGGCCTCTAGATGAGGCACGTAGGCGACCTGATCGATTTTGACGAGCAGGCCTTCGAGTTCAGTGATCACCCACTGAGTGTGCATCAACCTTGGAAGAGGGAAAACTCGAATTCACAAGATGCTTCGATCGCTTGCAATTGAACTGGATCCGGCATGAAGGTGGAGAGATGCCAAGCGTACCGGTTGTTCTTTCGATCGCAGGTTCTGACAACAGTGCAGGGGCAGGAATTCAGGCGGACTTGAAGACTTTGAGTGCGCTGGGGACCTATGGATTGACAGCGGTCACGTGCGTCGTTGCGGAAGTGCCAGGGCAGGTGAGTGGGATCCAAGCGGTAAGTGCACAGTTGGTGGGGGAGCAAATTCGGTTGTCGATGGCTTCTTTCCCAGTGGGGGCGATTAAAACGGGGATGCTGTATTCGGCTGAAATTTTGCGGGAGGTGGCTCGAGTTTTGGAGTTGGAGAAGGGGAGATCGGGGCGAATACCTCCGCTTGTCGTGGATCCGGTCATGGTGGCTACCTCTGGAGCGCTTTTGATGGAGACGTCGGCGTTGGAGGGCTATCGGACGCAGTTGTTTCAGATGGCAACGGTAATTACGCCAAACTTGGATGAGGTGGCGGTCCTGACGGGAAAAAAGGTGAATTCCCGGCAGGAAATGTTGGAGGCGGGGAAGCGTTTATCTGGGGAGTATGGGACGGCGGTTTTAGTGAAGGGTGGCCATCTTCGGGAGCGGATTGCGGCGGATGTGCTTGTAACGACAGGGGGTGGGGAATCTTGGTTCGAGGCGATCTACGTGGATGGGGTGTCCACGCACGGCACCGGCTGTACGTATTCGGCTGCCATCGCGGCAGGTTTAGCCAAGGGATTGAGTCTTGGAGACGCGGTGACGGAGGCCAAACAGTATCTGACGCGTGCGATTCAGGCGTTTTTGCGCTGGGACGGGCAGTCTGGTTCGGTGGATGCGCTGGCGCATTTCGTTTGAGATCTGAAAGAGGTCAGGCATGGAATAATCCATGAACCCGCTGGTCATGGGATTCTACGGGAAGCAGGGGGCGGATTTGAAAGGAGAAGCAAACGCCCATGCAATGGTCCGAATGGGAGAGAGAAGACAGAATCCGATCATAGAAGCCACGTCCGCGTCCGAGGCGGTAGCCGTCGCTGGTGAAGGCGATTCCGGGAACCAAGAACAGTTGGATTTGAGATGGTGGGACGAGCGGGGAATCGAGGGGTTCGAGGGTTCGAAAAGGAGGCGGACTGGGTTTTAGGTCGGTTTTTGGGTCGCTAACCTTTCCCCAAAGCAGCGCTTCGCCCGCGATTTTAGGAAAAACGAACTGTTTTTGCGCATTTTCGCACAGCGGTATCAGATTTGGCTCCCCTGGCAGTGGCGCGAACAAGGCGACCGTCTCAGCTTGTTTCCAGAGGGGATGGCTGAGGATGGCTTGCCTAATTTCCGCGGAGCGGCGCTCTTCGTGGGGGGCTTGCTCTTGGAGGAGGGCTTTAATTTCAGCCCTGAGAGCCTGTTTTTGGAATTTCATAAAATGAACGGCAATCTAGGGAGTGGGGAGGAGGAAAAATGGGATGGAGGTTTGTTTTTGCGACTGACCTAACTTCTGGATACATTGCCTATCTGTCGTGAATCCATTCCGCAAAAAACAGACGGCGGAAATTCGCAAGTCCCCCAGCACTGCGTCCGCTGACCAAGACGTAGGGGCGCATTGCGTCGGGCTCAGTCCGTCCTCGGAATGGACTCGAAGGAATCCGATTACCGAGATTTTGCTGCCGTCTCTTTTTGCGAAGAGGGAGGGGCGTCCGCTTCGACCCAGTTGGCCTTCATTAGGGACGAAGGATGTTGGAGTGACTTGGATTGGTCATGCCTCGTTTCTTTTGCAGGTGGCGGGTTTGAATGTGCTGATCGATCCGGTTTGGGGGAATTGGGTGAAGGGCATCAAACGGATCCGGCATCCGGGGGTTGAGCTTGAGCATTTGCCGAACATTGATCTTGTTCTGGTTACGCATGCTCATTTTGATCATTTGGATCGAAAGACGTTGAAGGAGGTTGCTGCGCATCAGCCGATTGTGGTGCCTTTTGATGTGGGGAATCTCGTGCACGATCTGGGGTTTCAAGTGGTGCAGGAGCTCAACTACTGGGAATCGTTTGAGTTGGGGCCGCTACGGATCACTTTGACGCCTTGTTCTCACTGGGGAGCGCGAGTTTTGCATGACTCCCATCGGGGTTTTGGAGGGTATGTCATCGAAGCGGGTGGCCGGGTCATTTATCACTGTGGAGACACGGCTTATTTTGATGGGTTTCGGGAAATTGGCCGGAGATTTCCGATTGATGTCGCTCTGTTACCCATTGGAGCCTACGAGCCTCCGAGCCAGCGTCCGGTTCACATGAATCCGGAGGAGGCATTAACGGCTTTTGAGGAACTGGGGGCGCGCTGGATGGTGCCGATGCACTACGGGACTTTTCGACTTTCGTACGAGCCGATGGAGGAGCCGCCGCGGCGGTTGCAGGCAGCGGCCATCGAGAGGGGTATGACTGATCGGATCGCGTGGATGCAGGAAGGCGACCCAGCGGTTTTCTGAGGGGCCTTGGAGCGTCTTGGCGCGATTTTTTGAGGCGCGTTGGGTGAAAAGTCGGTCGGGATCTAAAGCTCGGGAGCGATCAATGAGAGCATGGCAATCATTCGTCTCGGTTTCTTGATCCACCGAGAATGAGGGGCAGGAGGTGATAAAGGAAGTAGCCTAGGGAGGTGACGAAAGCGGCGACGTAGGTCCATGCGGCCGCATCGAGGGTCTTACGGACGCCATCTAGTTCTTCACGGGTGCCGACGAAGCCCATGTCGGCCAGAATTCGTTTTGCTCGGCTGGAGGCGTCGAATTCGACCGGCAGCGTGATGAGATTGAAGGCCATGATGACGCCCCAAGCGCCTGACATGACCCAAGCGGCGGTGTACGGTTTCATTAATCCCGAGAAAATTCCGAGAATGGGCAACCACATGACGATTTGGTTGGCGAAAGTAGTGACGCCAACGGCGGCCATTCGCCAATGCAGGGGTGCATAAGCGATTTTGTGCTGGATAGCGTGTCCGCATTCGTGGGCGGCGACTCCGATGGCGGCCAGGGAACGGCCGTGAAAGTTGTCCGTCGATAGGGCCAACTGTTTTTGGGTTGGATCGTAGTGGTCGCCGAGCATGCCCTCTGTGATGACGATGGAAACGTCATGAATTCCGGCGCGGTCCAAAATAGCGGCGGCGACTTCGGCGCCTGTGGCTCCTGAGGAGGCGGCAACGGTACTGAAGTGGTTGTACACGGATTTGACGCGGTACATGGCCCAGAAGGACAGCAGGGTTGTTCCAATAATCAAAAGGAGTGGGATCATAAACGGAGAGATCAATTCTCCTCCCTGCTTAGCGTTTGCAGCGGGATTGGCAACCGCGCGGGGCTGTTTTCTGTTGTTTAAAAAAGAGTCATTCCTGACGCCTTTGGCGGTGAAGGCGCGTGCTGGGAAGACTCCACTCCTCAGAAGGGCATCCAGCCTAAAGCGAGAGAGCGATCGAGAAACCAAATGCTCCCGAGTCCTAGGAGAGCGATGGAAAGGGCGTGGATTGCTTGAGGGCCGTATTGAGATCTTAAAATTGGAATCAGGATGGGTAGTGCAATGAGTACGAGCCCGATTTGGCCCAGTTCGACGCCGACATTGAACGAGAGCAAACAGCGCACCAGACCGTTTGCGTGCAAGTCTAGGTTGTGAAGGACCGCCGCAAATGCGAACCCGTGGATGAGGCCGAAGCAAAAAGTGAGAATCCAGCGGTTGGGATGAGATTTCCTTAAAATGTTTTCAAGTGCCACATACACGATGGTGAGCGCGACTGCGGATTCTACCCAGCGGGAGGGAAGGCTCACGACGTTGAGTGCCGAAAGGAGCAGGGTGATGCTATGCGCGACGGTGAACGAGGAGATGACATTGACCATGTCTCGGAATTTTGCAGTGAGAAGCAGTGCCAACAGAAAGCAGAGGTGGTCGAAGCCGAAGAGAATGTGTTCCACGCCGAGTCGGAAGAACTTGAGAAGGCGGTTGAGGAGTGGCGGTTGGTATCCGGTATCAAAGAGGAAGTCGGGTTCGAACTGGTTGAATGAGACTTCGGTTTCGGAGCCTGCGTAGACAAATTTGCCGAGAACGGAATGTCGGTCGCCAAACCGTTTGAAGGTGCGGAAGTTAAGGGTTACGTCTGGTGGGATGTCTTCAACGGTGCGCTCAAACCGAAAGGAGATGAGGGAGGCTGCAGAGTGGAAATCTTTTTCCGCAATTCCATCCTCCGTATCCTTTGGCCATTCGAATCCGCTCAAAATTCCGAGTCCCGACGGGAGGTCTGCGACGTGCAGTTCGATTGATTTGGAGAGAAAATCCTGGATTTGAGGCAGGTGCTGTTCGAGTTCCTGCCGAGTTACGCGATGGTCCTGATTGTCGTCTAGGGGCGCGATTTTCCCAAGAGTGAGGAGGTCGAAGGTGAGTTTGAGTTCGAGTTTTTGAGATCCGATTGAAAGTCGTGCGTAGCTGGTGTCAGGGTTATGAGCTAGCAGTTGGCTTTGTGATGGGGCCGCGAGGAATAGGAGGAGCGCGCACAGCGTGAGGCTGAAGGGATGGAGGCGACGGTGCAGGCGGTTCGGTTCCGTAGAGAGGTTTTGGGTCTCTCGTTTTGGGAGGGAAGCTATGTGGCTCAAGTTGCGCTACTTCTTGTCAGGAGAGTGGGTGATCCACATGGGGGAGGCCCAGACCAGTTCGCCATTGGATTCCTTGGGCTGCTTTTGTTGTTCGCCTCGGAAGTAATAATAGCTGGTTTTCCCGGGAGTGGGATTAGGGTCCGTCCAAGAGAGGGACACATCGGCTTTGTTCGGTTCCCACGTTTGGATTTCTTCATCGTCCTTCACGAGAACGACTCGGGCGAATGGAGCGGTGCCAACGAGGTGGAGGTTTAGAGAGGGCGCATTGGCGGTAGAGAACGCATCGCCCATCATGTAGGTTTTGCCTGCGGCTTTGCAGGTAAACTCAGCGAGGATATTATCGGTGGCAGCGTACGTGTGTCGCAGGCGCATGGCTTTGAGCAACGCTTCGCGTGAATTGTTCTCTGCACAGACCATGGCATAGCTGATGTGGGTGGAGCCGTGGTCGCTGCTGGATTGAAATGAGAAGCGGATGCCTTTTTTGAAGGCGAGGTTCACAAAGCCCAAAGGTTCCCATCCACCAATGGAGTCCTCGGCGGTTGGGCAACGGGGCGCGCCGGGGCGCTCGTAGTTTTGTCGTGCACCCTGATAAATCTCGACCATGGGTTCGACTTCGGGATCCGAATTTCTCCAATCCGTGCCCATGGCCGTGGCGCTGGTATGGGAGGCGCACACACCATGGAAGGTCCGGAGATACTGATAGAGCATGAGGGTATCCGGTGCAGGTTCGGGGTTGTCGCGTTTGGAGATGGGAAGGCGCGGGAGAGTGCGGACACCGCGTTGTTCGAAGACGACGTTGCGATGGCCTTCGGGGTACTTGACGCTTCGTTCGTAAGTGAATGGAGGTTCGAATTTGCCGGCGATGCGAAAGGCATCGGTGGTCTTTTGAGTGAGCCACCACGGATATTCTCGGCCTGCTCCGTTATCGTGGTCGCCATTTCCGAGCCAATCCATGCCCGCAACATCGATTCCGTAACGCCACATATCCTCGAGCGGACCGTCATTCCCGCCGTCGCCAGAAATTTCGGTGTGACGGTGGAATTCTCCTCGGATGACCTGAAGCGGGGTGCCGTTGTAATCGAAGCGATAATTGCGAACCCGCTGAATTTCACCCCGTTCCTGAATGGTTTCGGGAGTTGGGCTTGGGGTAAGAGCGAGATCCTTCGCATTTTTGGCCGTCTTCAAGGCGGGGGCTATCTTGGTTGATGGGATCTCCAAGCGACTCAGAAACACGTCGTTGTCGAAAGGATCCCTTCCCCCGTCTAGCTTCGCATTACTTCCCGTTCCCAATCGCTGAATATGTTTGCTCTGACGGTGGTCGCTCGAATGAGCGAGGACGATGCCGCCTTTGGGAAGAGCGGCGACAGCTGGAAGATTGTAGAGGAGGTTGTCAGAATGGGGGACTAGGATGGGGCCGACCCATTTAGAGCCGTCAAAATAGGTGGCGTAGTTCATCCAGACACTTCCAAGAGGCGTGTGAAAGGATCCCTGACGGCTTCGGGCGATGAGCCAGATTCGTCCGTCGTGGTCTGCCATGATGCGGCCGAGATTGTTGTAGGCGTTGGAAGCCTCCTCCACCTCTGCTTCCTGGCCCTTGGTTCGGTCGGATGCTTCAGGCTTTCGGGGAGGGAGGTTTTTTGGGCCTTTTCGCGCAGGGGATCCTGGGAGCGCAGTGGTGACAGAGGTTTGAGGCTCCATCCACTTTCCATCCGTCCAAACACGCATCCCAATTTGGCGATCGCGATACAGGCCGATCCCGTTTTCGCGTTCATAGGCACCCCAATCCTTGCCCCAAGTTGCACCGCTTAATTCCCAAGAGATCCAGAGGCGGCTGTCTCCGTCATAGGCCATGGATGGGCGAGCCTCATACAAGGGTGATTGAGCCACGGGTTGGGCGTCCTTCGGGGCGCCGGTGGCTGCGGAGAATTCGCGCATCCACACATCGTAATCGCCCTTCTCATAGGTATCCCAAGCAATGGCGACCTTGGCGTCGTTGGAAGCAGCGATGGCGGGTGTCCAGCAGTTCCGAGTTTGAGTGCTTACGCGGCTTTCTTTGGACCAACCGGATGCGGTTTGGTGCCGTGAGAGAATTTGAAACGCGCCATCTCTCACGCCTTGCCAAGCGAGCCAAACCTTCCCTGTGGAATCGGTCGTGGCGACTGGGCTAATGTCATTGGCATCGTTTTGAGAGAGGTTGACGGGGTCTGAGAGCTTTCCGTTTTGATAGGCGCGCGCCCAAATCTCGAAATTCGGAGCGGCTTTGGAGTCTTTCCACGCCTTGTT
>CANFNA010000081.1 GCA_947448395.1 Chthoniobacteraceae bacterium | reverse complement strand
GCGGGCGATGGAATGGTGCGGATGAAGGTTGGGCCCGAACAGGAATATGCGCATTGGCAAGCGATCATGAACTCGGGACCCGGCGCGGCTGACGCTTTTCTGGAGGAGTTTTTAACGAGGGCCATCCGGCTCCATCATCCCAAGTACATGGGGCACCAAGTGTGCGGTCCGGCCCCATTGGCAGCGCTTGCCGGTTTTGTAGGCGAATGGCTGAACAACGGAATGGCGGTTTACGAGATGGGCCCTTCCTCAACCGTACTAGAGCGCTGGGTGATTGAGCAGACATCCGCGCTTTTCGGTTTCCAAAGCGGCAGCGGTTTTCTGACATCAGGAGGTACGCTGGCGATGTTAACGGCGTTGCTTGGAGCCAGAGCGAGAAAACTCGGAGCCGAAGTTTTAGAGCAAGGAAGCGAACCAAAATGGGCGCTGCTCGGTTCGGAACAGGCACACTATTGCGCAGGCCGCGCCGCACATGTCATGGGCTGGGGGCGTGAGGGGTTCGTGGGGGTGCCGGTAGACGCAACGTTCCGGATGCGGATCGACCTTCTCGAGCAAGTTTACGAGGAAACAGTCGCATCAGGACGTATGCCGATAGCCGTGATTGGAAGTGCGTGCACGACTTCAACGGGGTCCTATGATGACCTGCAGGCGATTGCTGATTTTTGCGAACGAAAGAACCTGTGGTTTCACGTAGATGGAGCGCATGGCGGAGCGGTCGCGTTCTGTCCGGAGCTGCGCGGGCGTTTGGCTGGGATTGAGCGGGCCGATTCTGTGATCTTAGATTTTCATAAACTCCTCCTGACTCCTGCGCTTGCGACCGCTGTGATTTTCAGAGATCCCACAGCGTCATGGGCTGCTTTTCAGCAAAAGGCGGAGTATCTCTGGGATGCCGCGGCGCACGAGGAATGGTTCAACGTGAGCAGACGTTCTTTTGAGTGCACCAAGTTGAGCATGAGCTTGAAGATCGCCGCTCTCTGGAAGGTCTACGGCGTGGAGGTTTTTGCGGAGAATGTCAGACGCGTCCACGCGAATTCCGAGCAGTTCGCCAGCATTCTCAGAGGGCATAACCGCTTCGAGTTGGCCGTATCGCCCGAATCCAACATTGTGTGTTTCCGATTAAAGAGCGCGGAGAAAGACGACGTCGCTGTGGATGCAATGCAACGAGCAATCCGAACCCGATGCATCGAGTCGGGAGACTTCTATATCGTTCAGACAATCCTAAACGGTAAAACGTGGTTGAGGACGGCTTTGATGAATCCGTTCACTCAGGAGAGCGACTTGGCTGCGCTTATGGAACGAATCGTTCAACTTGGGAACGAGATCATGGGGCGATAGCGGTCGATCTGGGGGGTGGCATCTACCAAAGGCCGTGAACGATCCCATAGCGGGACACCCATCCATCTATCACCTCTTCCCAGCTATCAAAAATTCTTGAGATCGCAAAGTCGCACCCGCATGACAAGTAGCCGCGTAAAAGCAGTCCCCTGCGGAATCAGCCAAAGCCACACTACGGAAACTCCCAGCTGCTTCCAACCACACTCCCCCCTCCCATGGACCAATCTCCTGCCCCCCAGCCCACAACACCCTTGGCCACGTCCCGCTGGAGCCGCATCCGCGCCGCGCTCAGCCGCTCTCTCGGACGCTTCCCCTGGGTGATCACCTGCTGTCTCATCACCGCAGTGGCTCTTTGTACCACAATCGAAAAGAATGAATCTACCCACACCCACCAGTGGGCTTTGCGGATCGCCCTCACCTCCACCCTCGGAATTCCCCTCCTCTTTGCCCTCTCCATGGCACAGGAACGTCTCGGCAAAATGGCAAGCCGCGTGCCACTGACTTTGTGCGCCGTTCCCCTCCTGCTCTCCTTCTTCATGCTGCTCCCGGAGAACTTGTCCGAAGCGCCCCAAATCGTGTTCATTCGCTGGGCCATCCTGCTTGCCGGTCTCCACTTCTTGACCGCCATCTCGGGCCACCTCCGCGTCTCCGAGCCAAATGGATTCTGGCACTTCAACCGCCAACTCTTCTCCCGATTCTTTCTCGCAACGCTCTACACCTGTGTGCTCACAGCTGGCCTCGAAATGGCACTCGTGAGCGCCAACCTCCTCTTCGAGCTCAAGCTCGAACTGACCTTCCTGCATCTCCTCATTTTGATGGGCTTTGTATTCCACCCCATCTTCTTTCTCGCAGGCATCCCTTCAGATCTTCCTGCCCTCGAACACGAGACAGAACACCCGCGTGGACTCAAAGCCTTCACCCAGTTTGCACTCGCGCCCATCGTCGCAGTCTTCACCGCACTCCTGTGCACCTACTCCTCAAAAATCCTTTTCTCCCTCTCATGGCCGCGTGGATGGGTTGCACTCCCCGTCCTCCTTCTCGCTGGCGTCGGCATTCTCACCTACCTCCTCCTCCACCCCCTACGCTCAAGGCTTGAGGAAAAGTGGGCTTCATGGTTCTGCAGAAACTTCCCACCCGCACTCGCTCCCTTAGGAATCCTGCTTCTCCTCTCTGTACGCGAACGCATCAGCTCCTACGGAATCACTGAAGGACGCTATCTCGGTCTGGTCGCGGGCTCTTGGATCCTCCTCTGGGCCCTCTTCTTTGCGCTGCGCCCGCACACCCCCTTGCGCTGGGTTCCAGCCTCCCTCGCCCTTCTTTGCCTTGTATCTGCCTACGGCCCGCTCAGCGCAGCATCCCTCTCCAAAAACAGTCAGCAACAGCAGCTCCTCGACATCCTTTCAAAACACAGCCTCCTGCACGAGCGACACCTCCAAAAGCCAGAGGCGCCCTTTCAAATTCCTGACGCCGATTACAAATCCCTCACCTCCATCATCGCCTACCTCGGGAAACACCACGGCCCAAAAACCCTCTACCCCATCCTCCCATCGTCCGACGTAGACACTGCTCAGCTCGAACTCAAGCCCCGCCCATGGAGTCACAGTTACTCCGCCAATCAAACCGCGCGAAGTCTCCTCACAAAACTCAATATCCTCACTAAGGGCGACTCCTCCGATTCGCGCCTCAACTGGCGCGCATTCTCCCTCGCCCACACACCCCCTTTCGCCATCGAAGGCTTCTCCCACCTCACCGCCTTAAAAGTTCCAAGTCCCGCTACTGGAACGCCCAAGGAGGACCCTATCCGCCTCCATTTCTCCAAAGACTCCCTGATCATCACACTTCCTAAGCAGCCTCCCCAAGAAATCTCCCTCAAACACCTCTTCGAATCCCTGCCCGCGAAACAACCCACAGACAATAGCAACGCCACCCCCATCCCATCTCAAAATCTCACTGTCGATTGGCAGCTCGATGGCCGACAATTCCGCATCCTGTTCACGGAACTCTGGATATCCACCGACGCCTCCGGCGCCAAAGCCGCCACCAGAGCCGACTTCCTCCTGCTTGAAAAATAGTGCACGCCTCATTTCGCAGCCGCAGGCTGGGGAGGTGGAGCAAGCAGCAGACTAAAGGCGCGCGTCCGCGGCTTCAGGAGTCTCGCGCTCCAACTCCAACCTCATCAGGAATAGCAACCGGCGAAACGCATCGCCGTTCGTTACGGCTGGGCGGACAATCCGACGTGCCAATTGCAGAACGGAGCCGGTTTGCCTGTTTCACCATTCAGGATCGATCCGTTCCCAGCGATGCCTAGGGGCAAATTCGATTAACCAGCAAATGAACATCAAGGTAAGACAGTCCCCTTTGAGTCTCCTCCTCGCCCTGACTGCAGTCGCTCATGCCGGCGCGGCACTCGGCAACTCGACAAGCATTACCGTGCCACCCTTTCCTAAGGACGAATTTCTGATGGGTCGTGCAGCACTGCAGAATTTTTCAGAGACTTCAGTATTCTGGGATTCACTCCCCATCTCATCGATCATTCGCCTATCGCCCGAATTCATCCTCAAGTCGGACGATATCCTCTTCGTCTGACGGGTGTGAGGGATCGGTATGCAACCATATTTCAGCCACTACACCCCAAGTCTCAAGACCGACCAACCGGTGCCGCTGGCCCTGTGCCAGTTCAATGGATTCCTCCTCCCTTAAATTTCTCAAACCGCCTTCGACATCCGTCAAACTGCTCACTACCCCCACCCCGCGATAAATCGATTTCCAAATCTCGGCGCGACGGTGATGATACTGCCAAGACAACTTTTTCCTGGGTTCAACCATGAGGACTTTAGGGCTCAGCCGTCCTTTCCCGCGAAGTGATTCAACGCGAAGTTCAGGAAAAAACAGCCCAACAAAGAGGTTGGTCTGCTCTTCGCTGATTGCGAAGAAGCCACCCCAGAGACGTTCCAGATCCTTCGCGTCGACGGAGAGGTTTTGGCTCGCCAAATATTCAGCGACTATCCCGAAGACCTCCTGGCGCGTTGCCTGCTCGCTCAACTCGAATCTCATGCAGAATTTCCGTTGGAATTGAATGACTTCTCCTAGCCCGATTACACGTCAGTTCAGCACAGAGCAAAAGTCAAAGAATCCGATCTTCTCCAATTCTGTGCACAGCTCGTTTTCTTTGGCCTCCGACAGGCTTCGCAGGGGGAGACGAACTGGCCCGCAGTCTAGACCAATCAGCCGCATAATGGACTTCCCGGCCGACAAACCACCGAACCGAATAAAAACTGAAATCATCGCATTCGCACGCGCCTGCTCAGCCTGCGCCGCAAGCAAATCTCCCTCAGAGAATGCCTTCAGGATTCTGTTGTAGACCGGTGCGGCGAAATTGTAAGTGCTGCCGATGGCCCCCCGTGCTCCAACCGCGAGTCCTGCAACCAGCATCTCATCACGACCGAATACAATGTCGAAACGCCCATCTTCTAGTCGCGTGCTCTCGGCAAAATCCATTAGGTTTTCAAATGTAAATTTGACCCCGGCTAGATTTGGAATCTTGTTTTGTGCTGCTCGGAGAAAATCGGCTGTAGGCAGACTAACTCCGGTCATGGACGGGATCTGGTAGTAATAGTAAGGCAGGGCGGGTGCGGCGGAGGCGACCCCCGCACAGAAGTCAACCAAGTCATTGGTGTTACCAGGCTTGAAAAAGAAGGGCGCAAAGTTACTCACGCCAAAGGCCCCTATCTTTTGAGCATGTGCCGCAAGTGCCTGACATTCCCCCAATGCAGTGTGCCCCACGTTCACAATAACACGAAGTTCTGGGCCCGCGATTTCGCACCAGCGCGTGGCAACCGCCATTCGTTCAGCGGTGGTTAAGGAGACGCCTTCTCCCGTTGTTCCGCAGATAAATGCGCCCGACACTCCACTAGCAACAAGGGAATGAACCTGGGACTCCACCGCGTTCAGGTTCAGTGAGGCATCCGCGTTTAAGGCGACGTAAGGAGCGGCGATGAGGCCGGTAAGTTTTGGGGTCTTCATGAAGAGTGCACGTTTGGGTTGATGGGCTTAAATTAGACATTTGTAACTGCTAATCGATTCGCTGAATCAGTGTGATCGGAGGACCGAACTAGGCGGGACTGAGGGGATTTCTCGAGGCGCTCTTGCTCTCAGCGCGAGCAGAAGCAACCCCACCGCAAGAAGACCTCCCGCGCCAATTTGAAAGACGTTACTGAGATCCATTTGCGCGTCTTTGATACGTCCTCCGACGTAGATCATCACTCCAAACTGAGCGTCTGTCATCGCGATGGATGCTTTGATGGGCTCTCGCATGGTGGTGATCATCATACGGTCGAGATAATTGAGCATCGCCACGAACCAAAGAATACCAACCACCGACCATGCACCCTGAGGACGTGTCTTCATTTATTTGCCTTTCTCTTCAATCATCCAAACTTCGGGCGTTCTTACCCGGGGTTTCACTTCTCCGCTGGGAATAACAGTGCGATGATTCCAACTCACAGCGGGCGTTGTGGCTCTCGAAAAAGGAAGGAAGCCGTCGTTTCGCCAATGATCGGCTGAAACATCATAGGCGAGGATATCCATTTGAAATCCGAGATGCTTCTCGATTGGCGAAAAGGCCATGAGCGAACCATCATCGCCCCCCAACACAAGAAGCTCCGCCTCTCGAACTGCAGGCACTGGCGTTGGAGCGGCAACTGCTACTCTAGGAAGGTCGGCCAGCCGCCGCCAACCCTGCCCGAGGGTGAAACCGTAGGCATCACGGCAAAAATCGCGAACGATCGCGCCGTCTGGCCCTTCAGAAACATTACTGCCGCTGAAGAGATAAAATGACCGTTCTCGTGCCCCCGCAACAGAAAGCATTCGGGCCGGCCCCGGCCATGGCTGAAGTTCGCGCAAACTTGGAGCGGCGGCGCTTAAATCAAGCGCCCAGAAGTTCCGTATCGTATTGGTCGCCGCAGGCGTCTCAAGTCCACCTGCGACATAGATGGTTTGGCCAATCAATGCACCACAGGCATTAGCGCTCGTTCGAGGAAGCGAAGGCAGCTCAGTATAATCCATCTGGGCGTCCCTCCACTGGAGCCGAAAGACTTCAGCAAAATGGCGGCTGCCATCCCTTCCGCCTGTGCAGACCAATCCGTCCTCCGTCGTGATGGATACTCCGTAACCTACCGGGCGCTGCGGCTTTAACCCGGAAAGCCATGGCCCTGTCGGATCCACCAAAACAAACACGCTGTCATACCACTTTTTTTGGAGCGGCTCAGCCCACCGATCTCCAACTACATTGGCGCCTCCAGCGACCACAAGGGCTCCAGCACTCACCCCAGAAAATCCTCCGACAAAACCTTCCCCGTCGGGGATGGGAGGCAACTGACTCCATAAAATGGAATGTGTCATAAGCGGGATGGCAGATGGCAATTTGGTTGGGCAAAAGTGAGGGGGCCGACTAAAGGCCTCAAGCAACCAAGCGGCGAAGCAATGACAGGGAGCCGCGCGCCAAATTTATCGTAGGAGGCCGCCAGCTTTCGTCGCTTGCGAGGACGAAGTGATGGATTTGATCCAGTCCGAAGTTAATCGAGCAAGGGTCAGCGAGTCCTTGCGTTCGTAAAAACAGAGAGTCGTGCCATCCGAAAGATAAGCCAGGTCCGAGTAAGCGCCCGTGCCTTCCTCCAACGTTTTCGGGCCTCTCCACGTCAGTCCGTCATCATCACTAAGGTGAATGCTAAGATTTTTTCTTTCAGCATGCGCTCCCGGAATTTCTAGGCCGCTGGCGTCGTATTTTAGATTATGAGGATTGCAGAAAAGAAGCCGATCGCGCGCCCCCATGGCTGGAATCCGGATGAGGCTCCCCATGCACTTTGGATCCAGCAGGGCAGTATCAAATTGAGGTGCAGCCCAATCGGTCGCACCATTCGGGCTAGAGGTGATCAGCCGGCGGTTGGCTGCGGATGCAGTCCGTGCGTTCAACATCACCCGCCCATCCGAGAGTTCAACAACCGTGGTCTCGTTTGGATTTTTCCAATCAGCAGTACACGGGAGGGCAATTTGTCCGGCCTGCCAACTCCTTCCATGATCGTCACTGTAAATCGTTCCGCTCATGGATGGCGAATGGTCCCCCGCCTTTCCATAGGCAAGCCAGACCGGGACCACCAAGCGCCCCCCTCGCAGCTGAATTCCATGACCTGGGCCAGTGGCAAGAACCTTCCAGTCACACACCTCCCTAAAAGCTTCAAAAGCAGCGGTGATCTCAACAGGCGAAGAAAAAGAGACCCCATCATCGTCGCTCCTCATATAAAAGCAGCGCGCATAATTGATGCAGTAAAGGAAATGGATCGCGCCAGTTTTGGAGTCCACGATGGCCACGGGGTTGTTGACCGTCTGTTCACTTTCACCACCCTTGGGTTTGTGAGGATTTCCGGTGATCCGCTCACCAAAATGTGCAACCTGCCGAGCCTTCTCCCACGTCCTTCCACCGTCCGCACTCCGACGGAGGTGGACTTGAATCTCGCCCCAATCACTGCGGGCATCGCTCCGTGCCTCGCAGTATACGAGAGCCGTTCCTTTTGTGGTGACAACGATGCCGGGGATTCGAAAGCGGCCGATACCGTTCTCACCTGATTTAAAGAGATCGGCTTTCTCGATGATAGACTCTGCGGCCGATGCTGGGGAAAGCAGCGAAAAAAGAACCGAAGCGCCGATCAGGAAGGCACTCCATTGGGCGAATTGGGGGAGCAAACGCATGGGCGCATTCTTGAGTTTCGCTGGCTTGAACTCCACTTAAACAAACTGGTAATAATTGTTTACCACTTGATGCGCTCCCCCAACGCTAACCCGCATCGTCCCTCTCTCATCGAGCATGCCGCTGAGATGATTCGCGCCGCTTTGCGGCTCAGTACTTGGACTGGCCATCTTCCAGGAGAACGCGCTCTCAGCATGCAGTTTAACGTGAGTCGTCCAACCCTTCGTTCAGCCCTCTTAATTCTGGAACGCGAAGGTTGGTTTAAAACAGAACCGGGAAGTCGTCGTGTGCTTTTAAAGCAGCGCTCAAAAACGCGGCCAAACAAATCCAAGACCATCGCATTTTTGAGCCCACTGCCATTGGCGGAGTTGGTGCCTTATGCGCAGATCTGGACGGACAGACTTCGCGAGTATCTATCGAAAGCTGGGTACGAGTTACAAATCCACATTGGACGGCGGTGGTGGCGTTCCTTGAGTCCTCAGCAAGAACTGAGCGCTCTGACGGAACAGTCGCCTGCAGCCGTGTGGGTCTTGTTTAGTGGAACCGAAGCCATTCAACGATGGTTTGCTCAGAGTTCCGTAGCCTGTGTGACATCAGGTACCGTGCACTCTGGAATTCAGCTTCCATCCGTAGATTTGAATCATCGCGCCACATGCAGGCATGCCGCCGGACAGTTTCTTTCTGCAGGTCATCAACGAGTCGTCTTCTTACGCCAGGGCCCCAGTAATGCAGGCGACTTCGAAAGCGAATTGGGCTTTTTGGAGGCGTTCCGTGCAAGACCGGGAATCCATTCCTGGGTGGTAGAACATGACGGCACTCCCTCTGGAATCCGCAAGAAGTTGGACGCTTTGTTAAGAGCGCCTCAAAGACCGACAGGATTCCTAATCACACACGCAATGCCCGCCCTGCTGGTTGCCAGTGAGTTGATCCGGCGCGGACTCCATATCCCTAAAGATGCGTCAGTCATTTGCCGCGACACTGATCTGTTTCTGGATTTCTTTTCGCCCGAGATCGCCCGGTACCGAGTCGATCCGCTGATTCATGCACAGCGCCTCGGCCGTCTCGTTTTGCAATATGCGAGCGGCAATTATCCAAAAAACAGACTCGTACGTCTCATGCCCCAATTCGATCGCACCCAATCGATCGCTGCTGTTCAAGAAAGTGAAAATCAACCGCTCTAAACAACCCCCTGTCTAGAGTCACTCACATGGCGATCCCCCGGGCTACTTCCGACGATTATTCTCGTCCTGTGATCCCCCAATAATATTGCCACCGAGTGCACCAATTCCGGCACCAACCGCGGCACCACCAAAGCTTCTGCCGATGATTCCACCGGCCGCCGCTCCACCTAAGGCGCCTATGGCAGTCCCCCTGCGAGCCCTCGGTCCTCCAGTGCACGCCACGAAAGAAAGTGAAACGGATAATGCCAGAATGAAAAACGTTCTCATAAGTCCCTAATACTTCCGGTTGCACACCCGCGCTATGTGGGGATTCCCCCCATTGCCAATCCCGCTTTTACTTTGCCACTCCCCTGTCCAACTCCTTTCCAGCCGGTTGGTCGGCTCTTCAAGAACCGGTGAGGCACACGACTCGTTGGAGGATGTTCGCCGCTTTAACCCATTCCAAACGCTCGCATGCCACAGAAGCATAATCGCCGGTCATATCTCCCGACCCAATAGCCGTCCAAACTCACAGAGACCGCAATCAAGAATGCCAAATCGATAACAAATTCACCGCACCCCAGACTGGATGTGCTCCCCTGTGCGCTCGACATCCCGCCCAAAACCCCGAGCCGTATTACACCCGACTCCAACTGTCGCGCAAAGACCCGCAATGACGAGCATCACTACAAACCGCCCTACCAACTGAATTTTGTGAGTTTTCATTGGCATCCAATTTATCCCGAGAAGCACTCTCTTCGCCATGGGGGGATCACCCCAGCGTAGCCTCAGTCTGCAGCCTTAACTCTCAACGAACGACGGCATCCCAACTTCGATAATCCCTGCCCCAATAGCATACCGGGTGAGTCCAGCCGTCTCGTGAATTCCAAGCTTTTCCATAATCCGTCCACGATGTTTCTCCACCGTCTTAATCCCGATCCCAAGCTCCGCTGCCGTTTGTTTGTTCGCCTTCCCCTCGGCAATCAACTGCAGCACCTCACGCTCCCGCCCACTTAACTCCACTTTTCCCATTTGCCCCTTTACGCCATCCCTCCCAAAAACAGATTCGCCCCGCTCCATTCGGCTCATGACATCGGGCACAAAGAATGAGCGCCCCGTCACCACAGTCCGAATCGCTAGACACAAATCTCGAAGACCGTTTTGCTTTAATACAAACCCCGCAACGCCAGCATCCATCGCCCGCTTCACGTAAACATTTTCTCCGTGCGCAGAGAGAATCACTACACGGATCCCCGGCTTCGCCTGCAACACCTTGCTTGTGGCCTCCCAGCCGTTGAGCAACGGCATTCCTAAATCCATTAATAGAACAACCGGATCTAGCTTCTTAGCCAACTGGACAGCCTGCCTCCCGTCATTCGCTTCCCCAATCACCTCAAAATCAGCTTCTAAATCCAAAACCTTCCGCAATCCCTCCCGAACCATTGCATGATCCTCTGCTAAGAGGATTGTAGTCCTCTTCATCGCCCCCTCTCCGCATCCCTCAGCGCGCAGCGACATCAACTTGGTTCCGAGACGCTATCCTGCGAGTAAATCAATACGCTATATGGCCCTATCGAGATCGTCCCGTGGGAGTGAAGCCCGTCAGAGGCGCCGTCTTCTGCAACCACATCCGTGCTGACATAATTGCTAAAATCCTCACTATAGCCCTGCCAGTCGCTATTGAGACGCAATCGCCAAACTCCGGAAGCAGGGAATCCAATGACATAGCCCTCTTGCGCCTCGTGGAAAAAGTTAGCAACCACCACAACATCGTCTGCAGGCCCTCCTTTTTCCCAGCGATGGAAAGCAATGAGCTTTCGATCTTCTTGCAGGTGATAAAACTGCGTGGATTGCCCACAGAGTCCGCGGCTTAAATCATTCCAGTTTCGCCGCAGACGAATCAGGTCGCGGTACATTCTCACTATCCCACTGAATTCTTCCCGTTGATCCCAGTCGACCGGCACAGTATCCCGAAACCATCCTCCTTCCAAAAACTCCTGTCCTTGAAATATCATCGGAATACCAGGAGCCGTAAAAACCATGGCGGCAGCTAAGGTGGACCGCTTCCTCGCATACCATCCCTTCGGATCATTGGGGCTAATCTCCTGAGGAACCCGCGCACTGCCATTAGCGACCTCATCGTGCGACTCGCTATAAATCACGCGATCAAAGGCGTCGTCGTTGTACCGGTAACAAATCGCGTCCCGAATCTCGCTAAGCGAACGCTGCGCATCTTGCGGAGTAATCACCGCCTGCCGGATTGGATGGACAAACTTGCCATCCCACTGCGATCCAAACCCAGCGCCCCCTGCACCGACATCCTTTGTAAGCCAACGGTTATTCTGAAGATCTTCCGCAATCGTGATTCTGCCCGGAAACCTGCGAGATACTTCGGCATTAATCCATTGCAGCAAACTCCACCCTTCGGGAATGTCTCTCTCTGCACTTCCGTCCACCGTCCGAATAAACTGGGTGCAATCAAACCGGAGTCCATCCACATGGTACTCCTCCAGCCACATGATCACATTATCGAGAATATACTGCCTCACCTGCCCACGTCCATAATCAGGGCGCGTCTCGCCCCACGGAGTGTTTGCTCGAGCATCATTGTAAAAATAAATCCCGCCTCGGTTATTCTC
Organism: Chthoniobacteraceae bacterium; assembly: GCA_947448395.1. GTDB lineage: Bacteria > Verrucomicrobiota > Verrucomicrobiia > Chthoniobacterales > Chthoniobacteraceae > Chth-196. The sequence goes on along the minus strand of CANFNA010000081.1, from coordinate 686 downwards.
ACTCCATCCGTCAAATTTCCATAAATCCAAGTCCGTGGGCCCAAGATGGTTATATACGACATCCAGAACAACTGCGATCCCCTGCTGATGCGCACGTTTCACAAACCGCTTAAATGCTAGCGGGCCGCCGTACCCCGTCTCTACCGAAAAGATGTGAGAGGGATTATACCCCCACGAGCGCTCCCCAGCAAACTGCCCGATCGGCATGATCTGGATGACATTCACGCCCAGCTTTTTCAAATGCCCCAAACGAGCAGTGACCGAAATAAACTCACCCTGTCGCCCCACCTCTTCGGCGTCGTTGAAGGTTCCAACGTGGAGTTCATAAATCACAATCCGATTCCATGGCTCACTCCGAAAATCGTCGCCCTCCCAATCAAAGCTGGTGTCATGCACAATGGCATTTCCGACGGAACTCGTGACTTCACGAGCGTAAGGATCAATCCGACTGACCTCGCCTTCCGCGATCGTAAGTAAGTACCGATACTGATCCCCTGCCTTACCCTCGGGGACATTAATATACCAACACCCACACTCCTCCAATTCCATGGGATGTCGTGACGCATCCCAGTCATTAAATGTGCCAATCACAGATGCCTTGAGTGCGTGCGGCGCCCAAACTCGAAAAGCCACCCCCGCCGCGTGCAAAACCGACCCCATTCCGGTTATTTTAGTGCCGCTCATCT
>CANFNA010000080.1 GCA_947448395.1 Chthoniobacteraceae bacterium | reverse complement strand
GGCCCCCTCATCTCGCCTGATTTCATCCTCTTTCTGCCCAAAAAACGCCTCCCTATCTCCATAAACAACCTCCCCAACTCCAATTCCGAGAACCTCCCTCGGCCCATAGACCTCGGCGACTTTCACCGCTAATCCATGAAACATCCCCTCCATCGCCTCCCGCTCCCTTCGTGGACGCCCACGCCATATTCCATGTGACTCCCCTCTGTATCGCCCCCAACTAAAAGCCAAGCCTTTAGGTTAATAACCTTGCTGACTTGCAACTAAAGGACCCGTTTAATATAAATTAGATTCTGGAATACGGAGTGTTAGTCCTATCCCCCGCTGAAAAGATCCTGAAAAATTTACTCAGGTGTCACAGGCTCGCAATCCGGATGCCATCCCCCGCTCATTCCCTTCATCCGTGACTCCAACTGACACCCCTTCAAAACAGTCGTCCATGGGACGCCGAATCCTCTCCCGAGGAGCCTCTTCCCGCCAATATTCAATCCGACTGGCCTCCTCCAGTCAGGACGTTAAAGCCGCTCAAACCCTCCGCTTTTTCGTATTCAACTTAGAACTGGAAGAAGGACTAGAATCATCCTTCCTAACTTTCCGTGATGAGGATGCCTATGATACTGCCTGTGACCATTTGCTAGTGGAAGCACAAGGCGAAGTGGTCGGGACTTACCGGATGCAGACCGGCCTCCGCGCAGCACAGCACAAAGGCTTTTACAGCGCACAGGAGTTTGACCTGACCCCTTTCGAGGTTATCCGCTCTCAAGTTCTGGAACTTGGTCGCGCCTGTGTGCATCAAGATCACCGGAACCTTCACGTACTGTCCATGCTCTGGAGAGGCATTGCCTCCTACGCCCGCCAGCACTCCTGCCGTTACATGCTAGGCTGCAGTTCCCTGACCTCCCAAGACCCTGCGGAAGGCTTGGCCCTTTTTGAACAACTCTCCGAAAAACACCTCGCCCCCGCTGAGTTAATGACTCAACCGCTCCCTGAATGGGTCTGCGAACAAGCCTCGGACACTCCGTCCTTTCAAACGCCGCCAAAAGCACCAAAACTTCTCAGTGCTTACCTTTCCTTGGGTGCAAAGATTTGCGCACCTCCCGCGCTGGATCGAGAATTCAAGACGATTGATTTCCTCACGCTTCTCGATCTTGAAACCCTCCCACCAAACGCAGCCGCATTCCTCGGTTAATGTGAGCGCCTCCGACTCAGGAGAGCGACCTTCTCAGTCGGAATCCTTGGGCATGGGTGCCAGCCTCCTCAAGGCCACTCGCGCCGGCGTGCAACTGCTCCACGGGCTCATCCATTTCAAACGTCTCTCCGTTCCAGATCTGGCAACCGAAGCTCCTGAGCAACTCCGAAACCGGGCCATCCGCCTGCAAAAGCTGAGCCGCGACCTCCTTTATCATCTCGGAGTCGAAATCCGCACCTCGGGTCATCCATCCGCTTCCGGATTGCTCATCTCCAATCACGTCAGCTTTGCCGACATCATGGTTCTTAGCGCGAGCGTTCCCACGGTTTTCGTCTCCAAAGCCGAGGTCGCACAATGGCCTGCCGTCGGCCCCATTGCGGCTGCCGCGGGAACAATTTTTATTCAACGTCAGCGCCGTGCAGATGTGGCACGAGCAAATACAGCTCTTCATCGCGCGATGGAAGCAGGGCTCCTCGTCACGCTTTTTCCTGAAGGCACCACCTCCGACGGACAACAGATCCTTCCCTTCCAACCCTCTCTTTTACAACCTGCCATCGAAACCCAGGCGCAAATCACTCCCGCCTTCCTCCGCTACCGCGAAGAGGACGGCTCGCGAATTGATGAAGTCGCGTACTTTGGCGAGCGCCATCTCAAAGACTGCCTCTGGGCTTTAGTTCGCCGGCAGAAAACCATTGTGTCCGTTCGCTTCGGCGAAACTCGCGCTCCGGAGGGTGACCGAAAAACGCTCGCATCCCTGCTTCACGCAGAGATCACCCAACTCTCTCATCTGAGATAAACGCATCCAGTCTTTGGCCATGGCGCGCGCGAGGTTGTGCTCATTCAGCAAGTTGCGGAAGCGCACCATCGTTGTGGAGTCCGGACCTCTCTCTTCACTCAAATCCACGCCCACGAAATGTCGGATCGACTGAAGTTCAGTCACCGCGTCCTCAAGCCCCTGGTCAAAGTATCCAAAGCAGTTCTGCACCACCAAGAGTCGCAACATACGCTCTAAGCCGACCAGAAGGTGGTGCCTTGCATGATGAGTTGCTCACTTCGCATCCATGGTTCCGGGGTACTGCGGCCCACCTGCGGCGACGTACCCATTACTCGCGCCATTCGGATCGGGCGTGACCCAAAAAGCGAAGAGCTGCCCATTGGTCAGATGAAAACGGAAGCGTACCGGCTTGCCGGAAAGCGCGGACAAGTCGGCGCCGTCGTTCCATTCGATGCGCTGCTTCGTGGTGTCGCCGGTGAACGTCTTGGAAGTGGCGAGCACTTTGTCATCGGCCCCGATCGCTTCGACTCGCAGTTCCCCTTCCTTCGCCACAACGTTCACGAAGAGATGCTGCCCGCTGAACTTGACCGGACGCGTGGTCAGCACGCCGCCTTTTTCACCTGCATCCATCGAGGCAAACCCATCGCGACGCAGCATCGCGAGGCCAACGCTGGCCCCGGAATACATGCCTCGGGCACTGCTCGGGGCTATGCCGGAATAGGCGCAATAGGGAAAGACGAGTTGGTCCTCCAGCACAACACACACGCCGGTGGTGGTATGAACGTAACCGCGATCCCAGTCGCCTTCCTTGCGCGTCGCGGCGATGAAGGCGCGGCGATCCGGTCGATCCCAATGGAAGCCATCCCGGCTGAAACCGAGCTTTAGGTCCGTGATCTTTGGAAACTTGCCTTCGTCACAGATTTTGTTGTCGGGCCCGAGATGAATCTGAAACATGCCGAGCATCACGCTCTCATAGGCGACGGCGCTGAGGCTGTAGAGCTGCGCAGGCACGCCGATCTGCGGATCGGGCTCGTCGAGACGGTCAGCATTCGCCCAGAAGACCGACTTTGACCAGTCCGCGCCCGCCAAGAAGTCGCGCGACTCATGATACCAACGATTTCTTCCATGCTTGCCGCCCTGCTTGATGCTGTAGCACCAGACGTTGCGGAAGGGATTGCGGAAAATGGAGCAGTAGTCGCCGGCTTTGCCCGTGGGCACAGGCCCCGACCACGCGCGACCCTCGGCGGAGGTTTGCAAAAAGTGGCCTTCCCTGCCGTGATCCTTGAGGAACTTGAGGCGCGCATCCTTCGACGCGAGATCGAGCCACACACTGTTATCGCCGCCCGCGTTGCGGCCTTTGGCGAGCAGCAGGTTGTCTTCGAGGATGCCGAGATTCGGCCGCGTCCAGGTTTTCAAATCCGTGCTGGTCGCAAGTGCTAGCGGACCGCGCCAGCCGGCTGTGTAGAACATCTTGAACTGCTTTGCCTCGGGATCAAAAAACACACCGCCATGCCCGAGGTAGGTCACCGACTCCTGCGCGCCTTCCACTCCGCCTGAGGCGCTGAGTTCGTGTTTTGTCTCGGCTTTGAAGACGGGGTTGCCCTCGAACTTCTTCGCCTGATGAAAGCTGCGCTTGAGGGTGGTTTTCTCGATCAAGAAATCGTCAACGAAGAGCTGCCTGCCAAGATCAATGGGGATGACTTTCGGCTTCTTCTGCAAATACGGCACAGGCATGGGCTCAGCCGAATCGGGATCGAGGAAGCGCGGCGGCCATACGTCGGACAGTTCGATGCCGTTGTAAAGTTTCTCTGGCTTCGGACCCGTAGCCTTGTTGGCAACCTGAAGCAATCCGGCGTCTTTGGAGACGATGTTGCCCGCGAGTACGTCTTCTTCCCGGAACTTCGCCAGCAGGATCTCCGCATCCGTGTGGCGGTTCCAGTCATAGAGAATGTGGATGACTCCGTCAGGTGACTCGAAGCCATCGGGATACGACACCGCGTTGCGTTCATCGAGCAGCAGGCCGCCTTTCCACGTCTGCCCTTCGTCTTCAGAGAGCCATGCGCTCATGTGTGTTCGCTTTTGCAGGCGCTCTGCGGGTGATCCATTCTTCACTAGTAAAATGCGGCCCGATTTGAGCCGACGCAGGAAAAAACGCGCGTTCGTATTTTTAACCGAGGCAGCCTCACGCGGCTCACTCCAAGTTCTCCCGCCATCGCTCGAAAAGCTCTCGTGCGGTTGAGCGTTCGTGCGGGCCAGCATCCACAAGCGCCCATCTCGTAATTCGACCGTCATGTGTTCGTCGTACTCCCAGCCTGGAAACTGCAAGCTGCCGCGCTCCTTCCACGTCGCCCCTTCGTCGACGGAAGCAAACACCCGTGCCGTCTTCTTATGCCAGTCGGAAACCGGCAACAACCAGTCCCCGTTTTTCAGCACTGTGGGTTTGTTCAAAGTGCAACCCTCGGCAAATTGTGCGGGCTCCGACCACTTCGGATCCGACGCATCGGGATCATCACAGCGAATGAACCAGTTCGTGATTTTGTGCTGCTCATTTCCCAGTTGCTGATCAAAAAACAGCCACAGGCGCCCCTTCGGATCGGTCCACAAATTCCCGACCAACGCACCACTCAGTTTCTGCTCGAATTCCGTACGCGCGCCGACGGCGAGACGCGGCTTGGACCACTTCGCCCCGTCATCATCGCTGGTCGCCAACAGAAAATATCCGTCCTGCTTATCGCCGGTGCCTGTCCAACAGCCCCAGATACGACCCTTTGGGGTGCGATCCATGCCGATGATCATGGCTCCGGGACGCGCCTCGTCCTGAAACTCGGCTCCGGGATTTGCGATTAAAACCGGCGCCCACGGATTGAACTCCCGCACCTGCGCACCTTCCGAAAGCACTAACAGGACCGTCTTCTTGAACTTGAGCCGCTCCCCAGCGTTCACGGATTTTCTATAAAGATTGAAACGGTTTAATTCACCAGGGAAAAGCTGGACCTCGGGTGTGTCTATTTGTGCGAAACCTGCTTTGAGGAGCGCTGCCTCCTGACTTGCTGCCTTCGCGCGCGCCACGGGCGTAAGCGCAAAGAGCGTACCGGGCGTCGTAACTTCCAAGTCGGTCTTTTCGATGCTCGTGCGCAAGAAAGACAGGCCGCGCACTGCCTCAGGGAGTTCTCCGAAGACGTAGTCCCGATCGACGAAAATCTTCACTCCGGGCTTGGCCAAGGCGACGGTCACGTTGTTGTCAGAGGCTTCCGAAAGGCCGGCCAAAGTGAGAAAGAGGGACAAACCGAAGAGCATGGGGAGTCTCATGTTTTGAACTTTAGCCACGCCATCCAAAGGACAGCAACAGGGTTGGCTTTAGATGGTTTGGTTTGCACCAGCCGGCACATTCTAATGCGCGAAATAGAACATTTTCAAAACGGGGGCGCCCCGGTTTTTTTTCCGCGGCGATAATCCAGCGGCGTCACGCCGAACATCACTCGAAAGTCCCGTACGAAATGCGAGGCATTCCGGTAGCCCACGCGCCGGCCGATTAGCGAAATCGTCTCCTTACCGGAACACAGGAGTTGGGCGGCGCGTTCCACCCGCACCTGTTTCAAATAACGAAGTGGTGAAATGCCCCTTTGACTGCGAAACAGCCGGGCCAGCTGACTCACGCTGACGAAACTCACATGCCGGGCAACCCATGCCACATCGAGCCGGCTGGCGAAATGCGTCGCGATAAAAGATTCCGCGCGCTGCACTGGATCCAATTCCACCGAGCAGGAATCCTCCGCCATCCGGCGCCGATACCAACCTGCCTCCAAATGCTGGTGGGTAGCCTGTTCCGCCACCCAGTCATCCTCTGCCAGCCACGCCTCAAGCAACAACTCATGCTCCCGATACAGCGCCATCAGGTTGGGCCAGTAGGATTGTTTGACCCCGAGAATCCACACATCAAGGTCCGTTGCGACCATTTCCCAACTCCTCGATAAGGGCTCCAGGCAGGCCGCATCAACCACAGCACGATGGAACTGTTGGTCGGCTCGATGGAAAGCCGAATAGTCGCCCTGAGTTGCGGGCGTTTTCATCCCCTCTACAAGCACCCGCAAAGCATCCCCCACCCTCTGCCGCTCGTCACTCCCCCTCAAGCACCGGACCGCAAACGCCTCAAGGGTCGAGCGCAGACGACACAAATCGTGGAAGTGAGCCCAATCTTTCATCTCCGCTGCTTGCCTCAATCAGAATAACGGATCAAGTGATGTTTCGTGTCAAAAAAACACGCCGGAATGCCGCTCCCTGCCGCCCGCATCTTTGGGAGCCTCGTACTTCCAAACCAACACGGACCGGAAAGTCCAATCTCTTGGGAGGCTGAGACAGGACTCCGGCACTTGCAAGCGAACCAGCCTGACGGGGCATCCGATTGGTTAATCCATGAACTTGACTGCCGCGTGCAAAGCCAATTCTTAAGCTTTAAATCACCTTCGATAAGTCGAAGCAGTTGATGTCTTTATCAGCACCTAAAAGGGGCGCGACACCGGAGCCCAAGGCTTCGCCTAGGGCTCACAACCACACCTAGCCAGAAGCCCTGAAAGGGCGAAAGCTTCGCGTCCACGACCCGATACAATAGTCGCAGGGACTGAGCTCAAACTCGGAGACGAACCCCATCTGACTGTTATAAAAACAATAGCGCGGTTCCCCAGTGCATTCTCTATTCCCCTCACCTTGCATGAATCTCTTATCGCTGAATAAACGCCGCTTTCTGAGCCATATGAGCTCGGGCCTGACAGGAGTTGCCCTCGCACGCCTTTTGGGAATGGACATGCAAGCAGCGCCAACCATCGGCCCTGCGAAAAGCAGACCAAATCCGAAACTTCATTTTCCACCCAAGGCCAAGCAGGTGCTCCAAATCTTCTGCCCCGGCGCCGCATCCCACATGGACCTCTGGGACCATAAACCGATGCTCGAAAAGTTCGATGGCACTCCAATGCCAGGCGGGGAGACCGAAGTCACTTTCCAAGGTAAAAACGGCAATCTCATGCGCTCACCCTGGCCCTTTGTGCCTGCCGGCAAAACTGGCAAGCAGATCACCTCTATGCTCCCGCATATGGCCGCACATGTGGACGACATCGCCTTCATCCACAGCATGACTTCACGAACCAATACGCACGGCCCCGGCTGTATTGCGATGAACTCCTGCTTCACTCGGGAGGGCTATCCCAGCGCTGGTGCGTGGGTGAACTACGCGCTGGGTTCGCTCAACGAAAACCTCCCCACCTACGTAGCCATTCAGGACCTTCGAGGCGAACCCCCAAATGGAAAAGCGAATTGGAGTAACGGCTTTCTTCCCGCCCAATACCAAGCCGTCGCGATGTCCGCCCAGCAACCCTTGCGCAATCTCGAGAGACCCCAAGGCGTTTCCGCCGCGGAAGATGCTGCCGCACGCGAATACCTCCAATTCCTCAATGGAAGTTATGCCGAAGGGCACGCCGGCAACGACGAACTCAAGGCAAGGATGGAGGCATATACCCTCGCAGCTCACATGCAGATGGCTGCCCCAGAAGTCAGTGATCTCTCCGGGGAACCCGCTCATATCCACAAGCTCTACGGCACCGACGACCCAAACAAACTCAAGGCAACCTATGCGCGAAACTGTCTGCTCACTCGTCGCTTCCTCGAAAAAGGAGTCCGCTACGTCAGCCTCTACTGCGCCTCGCGCGCAAGCAACGTGGATGGCCTGCTAAACTGGGACGCTCACAAAACGCTTAAAACCGACTACGAACGTCATTGCCCGATTTTTGATCAACCCACAGCAGCCCTATTGAGTGACCTCAAACAGCGCGGAATGCTGGACGACGTTCTCGTACTTTGGTGCACCGAATTTGGACGAATGCCCACCCATCAAGCCGGCACTACTGGACGCGACCACAACCCCGACGCTTTCACAACTTGGATGATGGGAGCCGGCGTCAAGGGAGGCGTCAGCCACGGTGCTACCGATGATTTTGGAAGGCGCAGCGTCCACGACGTGACAACCGTATACGACTTCTACGCCACCGTCCTCCATTTGCTCGGACTCGACCACGAAAAACTGACCTACTATCACAACGGCGTGAACCGCCGCCTCACGGATGTCCACGGCCATCCCATCCAAGCGATCCTCGCGTAAATCACGCACTCTTTTTCGAACCGCTTCCCAATCCAAAAGCGCCTCACCATGATTCGCCGACTTCTGCTTCTCTTCCTATCGCTGAGCGCCGCCACCACCTTCGCTCAATCCTCACCGGAGGGCATCGCCTTTTTCGAACAGAAGATCCGCCCCATCCTCTCCGAGCACTGCTACGAATGCCACAGCACCGACGCTAAAAAACTGAAAGCCAATCTGTACCTCGACTCCAAAGCCGGTTGGGAAAAGGGCGGCGATAGTGGTGATCCCGCAATTCGTCCGGGCAATCCCGAAGATAGCGCCCTCATTAAAAGCGTCCGGCATGACGATCCCGATAGCGCCATGCCGCCAAAAAAAACCAAATTGCCGAATGCAATCATCGCCGACTTGATCGCCTGGGTCAAAATGGGCGCGCCAGATCCGCGCGTCACCTCTGGAAAAACAGAAACCAAGCGCGCAGATAAATCATGGTGGTCCTTACAGCCGATTGCCGGCGAGTTCGCGCACCAGTCCATCGATGGATTTCTGGAGGCACAACTTTCCACTAAAGAGCTCGCCTTCAATCCACCAGCGGATCCTCGAATTCTCATCAGAAGGCTGACCTATGATTTGACGGGCCTGCCACCGACTCCGGTGGAAGTGGATACTTTCGTATCCGCCCATCAAGCGGATGGAAAACGCGCCATCGAGCAACTCGTCGATCGGCTTCTGGCATCCCCCCGCTATGGCGAGCACTGGGGACGGCACTGGCTAGACGTCGTCCGTTTTGGAGAAAGCAACGGCTTCGAGCGTAACTTCATCATCGATGACCTTTGGCCATTCCGCGACTACGTCATCCGCTCTCTAAACGAGGACAAGCCGATGAACCAACTCATCATGGAACACCTTGCAGGCGACGTTATCGGAAAGGGAATTCCAGACGTTGAAGTCGGAAGTGCATTCCTCGTTGCGGGGCCTTACGACGATGTAGGAAATCAGGATGCAGTGGCTCAAAAGAACATTCGAGCCGCCACGTTGGATGACATGATCACCACCACTGGCGGTGCTTTTTTGGGCCTCACGCTGAACTGCGCTCGCTGTCACAACCACAAATTTGATCCGATTCCAACAGAGGACTATTATCGAATGCGATCCGCCTTCGAAGGCGTCTTTCATGGGAGAAGAGCCGTCGTCTCTAAAGAGGAGAAAGCCACTTATGATGCGCTCGCCAACCCGCTCAGGGAGAAGAAGGCGGCTTTATCCAGCGAGAAAGAGGCTCTCGAAAAAGAAATCGCCACCCGAGCTAAGGAGCGCCTTAAAATTGCCAATTATCCACGCCCTAAAATCACGCCAGAGAGCACGGAAGAGTCTTTCCCTCCGGTTGCTGCCAAACTGGTGAAGTTTGTGATGCGCGCCCACACTGGCGACCCAAAAAGCGCAGTCGGAGCCCGACTCACTGAATTCGAAGTATGGTCGTCCGGGGGCCAACCCAAAAATGTCGCTCTCGCCTCAAATGGATCGAAAGCAGACGGCGCCAAGTCAAGTACCGCTCAAGATTTTCCAGAGGCCTACGGACCACAGTTCTGTATCGATGGAAAGACAGGCGAACAATGGTTTATCGGCAACCCCGCTGAGCTCACGATCACGCTCGCGAAGGCGGAGACCATTGCGAAGATTGTTTTCAGCAACGCGAAACAGCCCGGAAGCATGGATAGTTCCGCCGGACAAACGCCCTGTGAATACGAGATTCAAATCTCCTTGGATGGAAGCAACTGGCAGACGGTCGCCTCCAGCAGCGGCAGAAAGCCTTGGTCGGAAAAACATGAACTCGAGCAGATTAGCAACCAAGTCGCCACTCCAGAGGAGGAGGCAAAACGGACTGCACTGCAAAAAGACCTTGGCCAATTGGAAGCCAAGATGAAAGCGATTCCGGAGCCACGCCAGATTTGGGTTGGGAACCACAAACAGCCCAAGGAACCGACCTTCGTGCATAAAGGGGGCGACCCGATGAAACCCGCCGAGTCCGTGGTACCCGCAAGTTTGAACGTGCTGGATCGAGTCACCTCGCCGTATGCGCTCAAAGAAGATGCCCCTGAGGGAGAGCGTCGAGTCGCATTAGCAAAATGGATTGTCGCTCAGGACAATCCCCTCACCCCTCGCGTGCTAGCCAACCGAATCTGGCATTATCATTTCGGCGCGGGGATTGTTGATACGCCGAGTGACTTCGGCTTTATGGGAAGTCGTCCAACTCACCCCGAATTGCTCGACTATCTGGCGTCTCGCCTCGTCGCCCTCGACTGGAAACTCAAACCCTTGCATCGAGAAATTCTGCTCTCCCGCGCTTACCTCCAAAGCTCCACCTTCCGCCAAGACGCCGCAGGACAAGACAAAGACTCGCGGCTGCTTTGGCGGTTCCCCCCGCGCAGGCTCTGCGCTGAAGAGGTGCGGGACACCCTCCTTGCAGTGGCCGGAAAGCTCACCCTCACACCGATGGGCGGTCCTGGGTACCGGCTTTATCGTTACTTGAGCAACAATGTCAGCACCTACTTGCCCTTGGATCAGCATGGACCGGAGACCTATCGCAGAGCCGTGTACCATCAGAACGCTCGCGCGAGTGTCGTGGACGTCCTAAGCGACTTCGATCTGCCGGACATTGCGTTTTCCGCTCCAAAGCGGGCCAACACGACAACCCCTCTTCAGGCCCTCACCCTTTGGAACCACAGCTTTACTCTGGACATGGCCAACGCGTTTTCCGAACGCCTCGATAAAAATAATCCAGTGCTCGCGGCTTACTCGTTTGCCTACCAGCGAAAGCCTTCCCGAAACGAAGCGGAAAAGGCACTTCATTTTATCGAAACCCATGGTCTCCCCGCATTCTGTAGGGCACTCTTCAACTCAAACGAGATTCTCTACCTCGAGTAATTACGCACTCCCATCGGCCCTCTCCGCTGTACCCAAATTCGCGCAATTGGCGCAGGTTAGGCTCAACCGATCATCTCATCCATCTCCCAGCTAGCCTTCACACGCCGATCAATTCCCTGATCGGTCGCCCACTGTCCGTGATCATTCTCGGTCGCCCCAACGTATCCACAAATTCCAACGAAGGACTCAGTCCAAGGTAGTGGTAAATTGTTGCCGCTAGATCCGGCGGATAAACCGGACGCGACACAGGCGTCCCTCCAATCCGGTCGCTCTCGCCGATGACTTGCCCTCCGGAAATACCGGCTCCCGCTAGGGCTACCGAAAACACCTGACCCCAGTGATCCCGACCGCCAGAGGTATTGATCTTCGGTGAGCGCCCAAATTCTCCCATCACCACCACAAGGGTCTCCTGCAACAATCCACGCTCGTGCAAATCTTCAAGAAGCATTGCGTATGTTCGATCAAACTGTGGCGCCAGAACATCCTTCACCCTCTCTGCATTCTTTGAGTGCGTGTCCCATAGTGGATTTCCAATCACCGTGTCACCTGGCTCCCGCGGCCAGTTGAGTTGAACCAACCGCACACCAGCCTCCACCAACCGACGCGCCAAAAGCGCGCTCTGCCCAAACTTGTGGCGCCCATAGCGATCCCGCATCTGCGCAGATTCGCGGTTAAGCTCGAATGCCTGTTTGCTTTTCGCCGAGTGAATCATCTCAAAGGCCTTCTGCTGCATCCGATTAAAATCCATCATCGCAGGGCTCTCACTCGCACGCAGGAAATGATCATCCATCTGTCTAAGCAAATCCGTCCGATCACTGATTCGAACTTCCCCAATTCCTTCCGGAAGACTCAGCCCCTCGATGTGAATGCGTTCACCCGTTGGATCACATTTCAAAACATGAGGATTCCATGTTGGTCCCATAAATCCCCCGTTTTGGCCGGGCCACAGAATGTTCGGATTATTGTAAACAGGCTCAGGAATCACGGCTGATACGATCGGCGAATCTGCCTCTCGCAGCAGTGTTCCCGCCACAGCAGCAATGCTCGGCCAATCGCTCGGATCCGGCGGCATGTTCTCAGCCTTCGAGGTATGGCGGTATCCTGTCAGCATGTAATATCCACTCGTCGAATGACTGTTAATCTCCGTGGTCATCGAACGGATTACCGCCATGTGCTGCGCCACCTTCGCGGTGTACGGAAGGTTCTCACTGAAATGAATTCCGGGCACAGAGGTTGGAATCGATCGAAACGTCCCGCGAATCTCCAACGGTGCGTCCGGCTTGGGGTCAAAGGTCTCGTGCTGAGGCGGACCCCCAGACATGAAAATGATAATGCACGCCTTGGCTCGTCCAAATGCACCCGCCGAGGGACGATTTTGTTCCGTCGCTTTTTCGGCAGCCATGAGCGACGGGAGCGAAAGCCCCAACGCACCCAAGCCGCCAATACGGAACCATTCCCGACGGGTTAACCGCCGCTCAACAGGATGCGAGTAGAAAGCGTTCATGAGGGGTGATGCAAACCACTGCAACTCCTTCAGGTTCCAAGCATTTGAGTCAAGCCATGAATACCCACCGGACCGCCCTCCCTTCCGTCAGATTCAATGTAAAAATCTCTCTCCTCGCATAGCCGCTCCAGTCGGAAGCGCGGCACGTCCCTCCTCCCCGAAACGCTCTAGCCTCCCTCCCATGGCCGCATTCCACGCGCCGGCCT
>CANFNA010000079.1 GCA_947448395.1 Chthoniobacteraceae bacterium | reverse complement strand
GGCAGGCCGAAGTGCGGAGGAAGCAAAACGCTCTTCCGCTCGGATGGCTGAATCCAGAGCCGCAACCGATCGCGTTAGTGAAGCAATGAATGCCACGGAGGATTTGCTCCGTAATACTCTGGCTAGCCACATTCAGCAGACCTTCGAGGGTACGGTGAAGTCGGCAGATCAAGTCACAACACTCATGAGCGACGTCGCCGCCGCTGTGGAACAACAGTCGCAATCCGTCGACTCCATCAGCGCCGCTGTTCTTCAGATGGACAAAATCACTCAATCCAACGCAGCCGTTGCAGAAGAATCTGCTGCAGCAGCCGAAGAAATGAGCGCCCAAGCCGAAACCATCCTCCAGTTGGTCAAACAATTGGATGTGGTCATCTCTGGGAAGGCATAAGAGCGGACTTTTCCGTCATCGGTTAAAACACTCGGGCCTGAGGCGCTTTAAATGCCTCAGGCCCGCTTTCTTTCCACATCCCCATCGGGGCTCGTCATCGCATTGCATAGGAGTCCATCGCCCTCGCAGAGAGCAAATCCCGACGCCAATCCTTTGATGCCGGCAAGGATCCTTGATAAACCAATCCGCTCGTCTGCCAAAACAGGGATTCGAAACGCCCCACCACCCAAACCATGAAAGAGTTGTTCACCACCCCCAAGGAGACCTGGCTTCGCGCCATGTTCACAAACTTCCGGAACCCAGTTTTCTTGAGATGGCAGGCGGTAATCAACTTGCTCATTTTCCTCTCCTGTATCGCCATGGCCCTCGAGACGGTGGAGCCCTTTGCAACTGAGAAAAAAGGGTTCATCTCCGTCATTGAAATCATCGCGGTGGCCTTCTTTTCGATCGATTACCTGGGCAATCTCTATTTCGCCCAAGACAGAATCCGATACATCTTCAGCTTCTGGGGCTTGATCGACCTTTTTTCGATCATTCCTAGCTACTTAATGCTCTTTGACTTCACGGCCCTCAGAAGCGCAAAGGTCTTCCGGTTGCTCCGTGTTATCCGAGTCCTGCGTGTCCTCAAAATCGCCAGAATGGCCCTCCAACAGATGAGCGTCCACGGGGCCAAAGGAAACCCCATCGTAACGAATCTCCGGATTTATCTAATCGCGCTCTTCTCGGTCATGATGATTTCCAGCACGCTCATGTACCACTTCGAGGGAAACCTCTACTCGAAGGAAGTCATGGAGGCTGGCCAAGCCCAGCTCGACCAACAACTCGCAGCAAACCCCGACTCCAAGTCGCTCCCTGAAAGTGACAAAAAATTCGTTCCCATTGATCCAATTGGAGGGCAGCCCATCCCTGTCGATAAACACTTTTTCACCTCCATTCCCGCTTCCATGTGGTGGTGCATCGTGACCCTGACGACCACTGGTTACGGGGATATGTATCCCACCGGAACTCTTGGTCGCATCATTGCGGGAATCACCATGTTGCTCGGATTGGTTTTGTTCGGGATCCTGATGAATATCGTCGGCAAAACCCTCATGGTGCTTCTTTTCGGAGAACAGAATGATGATTCAGAAAGTTCTCACACTCAGGAGTCCATGATAAAATCAATGCTAGCCATGGGCCTGATCAACGGGACCCAGTACGACGAACTCCTGAGCCTCCCAGAAGAAGAGTTTAAACGCCGGATCCGGCACGGCCTGTAAGACGGCCCCACCGCGTCTGCGTCCCCACCGCGTTTAGAACATACACGAAACCGTGCAGCGACGTTCGTTTCGGTTGTGTGAGCACGTCGTCCCTCTTTATGGTCTCGTCCATGTCCGTTTTAGCGCAATTGCGTATCGACCCTTCTGTGTTTGCCGTAGTGCTGGCTGGAGGCCATGGCGAGCGTTTCTGGCCCCTCAGTCGCAAGGCCCGTCCAAAACATCATTTGGCCCTCTTCTCAGAGCGCTCACTGCTCGAAAGCACCTTGGACCGTCTTGAGGGACTCGTGTCGCAAGATCGAATCCTCGTGCTGACCGGAACCGATCAGGCGGCTGCGGTGCGCTCCATGCTGTCCCATCTCCCTGCAGAAAATATCATCGTGGAACCTGATCGCAGAGACACCGGCGCCGCCATGGCCCTCGCCGCAGGGATCATCGCGCGCCGCGATCCAAACGCCACGGCCATCGTTCTCCCCTCGGATCACCATATTCCAGCGCCCGAAAAGTTGCGCGAAACCCTTTCGAATGCCGTCTCTGTCGCAAGACGATCTGAATCCATCGTGACCGTCGCCATCAAGCCGGACTGGCCATGTCCCTCCTTCGGTTATTTAGAACTCGGGGACGCCTCCACAGCGACTCCCCAGAGTTATCCAGTTCTCAGGTTCCACGAAAAACCATCTATCGACGTCGCTAAGGCCTATCTAAGCCGCGGAAACTTTCAGTGGAATGCCGGCATGTTCGTATGGACCGTTCCCACGCTACGCCAAGCCCTCGAAGCAACCGCTCCCGAACTCTCAGCATTTTTCACGGAGCTACTCGAAGCCAAACAGGTGGACGCCTTCCTCGAACAACGGTTTAGCAGTGTTCCCAAAATCTCCTTCGACTTTGCCGTCATGGAAAAACTCCCGAACGCATTGGCTGTGGAAGCCTCTTTTGATTGGGACGACTTGGGAGGTTGGCCCGCCGCTGGCAAATACCTGCCCACCGACGCCTTGGGCAACGCCTCCAACACCTCCATCCAAACGACTGACGCCCGTGGCAACATTGTCTTTTCAGCCACCCCAGGTCAGCACGTCGCCCTTCTAGGAGTCGAAGACTTGATTGTGGTCAACACCCCCGACGCCCTCCTGGTGTGCCCTAAAAATCAGGCAGAACGTCTCAAAGAGATCGTCGGGACCCTGCCGCCATCCTTACGTTAAATTCGAGGGCTCGAGCCCTACGAAATCCCGAACCGGTCGGTAGCCCAAGGCAGTTCCCAGCACCGAAGTGCCCCAAGATTTCCAACGGACTCGATACTCTCGAACGCCTTGGGAAAAATCCCATAACGCCAACTCCACCCAATCCCAGCGCTCCCTTAACTGAGAGGGCTCGGAAGGCTCTTTTACCGATTCCCCACCGGCGGCCCTCAGTGAACCTGCCGCTTTCGGCCTCGGATGCTGCGAGATGAAGTTGCGAATTCCTAAAAGCTCCTGACCCATTTCAGCCTCCCCTTGTTTCGTAAAGACATCTGAAACAGCGTCCTGCAGAACTTGGATGTGCGATGGCATTGCACCATCGTTTCCAAAACCCGAGTCGCTTAGTTCTTTTGAGAAAGCAGCGAGTTCTCTTTCCAGCTTCAACTGAGTGCTTCGCACTCTTTGGCGAAGCGACCGCAAAGCCGCCATATTAATCCACGCCCACTGCAAAAGCAGCCCCAAGCCCATCAAGCATACGAGCGGTAGAAACGGCATCCCCTGTCATGGATCAGTCAATCGGACGACCTCCAGCCTTGAATCGCCTTGCGTGGCACTTTTTCCCCGGACCATATTCTTCCCTTTCTCAAGAATCTTCCAAATGGATCATCCCATCGGCATCGGACTCGCTGGCCTCGGCAACGTGGGCGCAGGTGTATTTCAGAACCTGCAGCGCAACCGCACTCTCCTCAGAGAGCGGCTCGGCCTCGATCTTCTCATCCAAAAGGTGGCGGTGCAAAATCCAGCCAAGCGCGTCTCTGAAGGCTACCCGGAATCGGTCCTAACGGGACGCTGGCAGGATTTAGTCGAAGATCCCGCCGTCCAAATCGTCGTGGAGGTCATGGGACGGAAGGACGAGAGCCTTCAACTAATCCTTGCTTCCCTCCGTGCCAAAAAAGCAGTGGTTACGGCGAACAAAGCGCTCCTCGCCGAACACGGCGCTGAAATTTTTGAAGCCGCTCAACAAAACCAAACCCCCGTTTTCTACGAAGCCTCGGTAGGAGGCGGTATTCCCATCATCAAGTGTCTCAGGGAGGCACTCGTTGGAAATCATATCGCTTCCATCCACGGGATCATCAACGGAACCTCCAATTACATCCTGACCCGGATGAGTGAAGCGGACCTGAGTTTTCCGGATGCGCTTGCCGAAGCCCAAGCCCTGGGATACGCCGAACCCGACCCCTCTCTGGATGTGAATGGATGGGACGCGGCTCACAAAGCCATGATTCTGGCCTCCCTCGCTTATGGTTTCTGGGTCCCAAAAGACCAGATTTTCGTCGAAGGAATCGAGGCGATTACGGCTGCCGATATTCGCTTCGCCAAACTTCTCGGCTACCGCATCAAGCTCCTCGGGATTATCAAGGCCTCCGAAAATGAGGGGTCGGAAGTGGAGGTGCGCGTCCACCCCACCCTGATTCCTCAATCCCACGTGCTTGCTTCGGTGAATGGCGTTTTCAACGCCATCGCCGTGCATGGAGATGTCGTTGGAGAAGTTCTCTTGTATGGCCGTGGAGCCGGTCAGGATCCGACTTCAAGCGCCATATTGAGTGACATTGCCGAAGCCGCAAATGCGCTCCAACACCCACGCCGTGACCTTGGATTTAGCGCCCACTCGCTGTACGGCACCTGCAAGCCCATCGGCAGCACTCTTTCGGAATATTACCTACGACTCACGGTCGAAGATCGTCCTGGGGTCATCGCTCAAATTTCAGGAGTTCTGGGTGAACTCCAAATCGGGATTTCCTCCATTCTACAACCAGAGTCTGACGAGGAAGGGGCGAACGTGGCGCTCGTCATGATGATTCACACCGCATCCAACTCCCAGATACAACAAGCACTGGACCGCATTAGCGTGCTTTCTTGTGTGAAACGTGCCCCTCGGATGATTCGCGTAGAGCATTTCTCATGAGCCTGAACTCCCTCCATGACCGCGGCGTGATTGCCCGGTACCGATCCTTCCTTCCCGTCACAGATTCGACCCCCGTCATTTCTCTCAACGAAGGTTCAACGCCCCTGATTCACTCCCCAAAACTCAGCGAAAAAGTCGGCCGTTCCTGCGAGGTTTACATCAAGTACGAGGGACTCAACCCCACCGGCTCTTTCAAAGACCGAGGGATGACCATGGCCATCTCCAAAGCCGTAGAGGCCGGTTCTCAAGCGGTAATCTGCGCCTCCACCGGAAATACAAGCGCCGCTGCCGCCGCCTATGCCGCGCGCGCCAATGTCACCTGCATTGTTCTCCTTCCCGCAGGAAAAATCGCATTTGGAAAACTCGCGCAAGCGTTCATGTACGGCGCAAAAGTCGTCGCAATCGAAGGCAACTTCGACGACGCGCTTCGACTCGTCCGTGAAATCGGCGAAACAGAACCCATCGCCGTCGTCAATTCGATCAACCCCCACCGGCTACAAGGTCAGAAAACCGCAAGTTTCGAGATCATCGAGGAACTCGGTGACGCTCCCGACTTTCATATTTTACCCGTCGGAAATGCCGGCAACATTAGCGCCTACTGGATGGGATACGACGAATTTCATCGCCTCGGAAAAGCATCCCGCCGCCCCACGATGATCGGCTTCCAAGCGGCAGGTTCCGCCCCAATTTACCACGACCGCGTTATTGAAAATCCAGAAACGATCGCCACCGCCATTCGCATCGGTAACCCAGCCAGTTGGGATTTTGCAAAAGCCGCAATCCGCGAAAGTCAGGGCGCAATCGACATTGTCACCGACGCCGAAATTTTAGCGGCTCAATATTGGTTGGCTTCCAAAGAGGGGATTTTTGTCGAACCAGCCTCCGCCGCCAGCATCGCTGGCCTCCTCAAAAGCCTCGATACCTCCTGCGCATCTCGTGCCTATCATGCAGATCGGTTCCCAGAGGGATCCAAGATCGTCTGCACTGTGACCGGTCACGGGCTCAAGGATCCCGATGTCGCAAAAGACCAATGCGGCGGAGTGATTCCAGCAAAGGCCGAACGATCTGAGATCCTTCGCCTCATCGCGAACTAGACTCACTCGCCTGACGGCTCCTTCCAATCTATGGATCAGGCCGTTCCCTACGAATCAGGCGCAAGGCATTGCGTGCTCATTCCCAGCTACAACTCCGGCACTTTGCTTCGTAAAACGCTGGAAAGCGTTCTGAAATACAACATCCCGATTTTCGTCATCGTGGATGGATCCACGGACAAGAGTGACTTCTGCTTGGAAGAATTTCTTCACGCAAACGCACACTTGCACGTGCTAAGGCTGCCGCACAATCAAGGCAAAGGAGCCGCGGTTCTGACCGGAATGAATCAGGCTCTCGCGGCCGGATTCACTCACGGGCTCGTCTTTGATTCCGATGATCAACACGCCTCCGAGGATCTTCCAAAAATCCTCAAGCTTTCCGATCAAAACCCTGAGGCGATGATCCTTGGTTCACCCGTTTTTGGAAAAGACGCTCCCCTCGCTCGTGTGTTGGGACGACGCCTCGGGAACTGGTGGACCAACGTCGAAACCCTCTGGGGCGGAATCGGGGATTCGCTCTTTGGGCTCCGCGTCTATCCATTGGCCGAGTCTGTTCGCGTGCTGTCAGAAACTGAACGCGGACGTCGCTTCGATTTCGAAACCCAACTCGCCGTGCGATTGTATCGTCTGGGCGTACCGCCCATTTGTTTTCCATCTCCAGTCCGCTATGCCGGAGCAGACAAGGGAGGCGTTTCGCACTTTGCCTACATCCGAGACAATATTCTGCTTTTTGGAACTCACGCCTCGCTGCTTTGGGAGTCATTGTTACAACTCCAAAACCTTTGGCATCTGCGAATTCAGAACGCTCCGTATCGAGCCTTGAGCAAAAGGCTCGCCAATCCCCCGACTTAGCCCTCCGATTTCGCCCGCATCTCTTTGAGTCTCCGATGCAGAGTTCTACGGCTAATACCCAGTTGTTTGGCTGCGGCTGTGACGTTGCCTCCAGTCTCATCCAGCGCCTGCGAAATCAGACGATCTTCCGTGAGGTGCAAGTTGAAGCGTTCGCCTTTCCCCGCTCCCCACGAAGTAGGAACCTTGCCTCGAAGTGAGGAATCCCCTTGCGGATTCTGGCGGATCTTCATGGGCAAATCGCGGAGCGTAATCTTTGGGCCGCTCGCCATCACAACGCCGTGTTCGATGGCCGTTCGCAGTTCCCTAACATTTCCAGGCCACGAATAATTTAAAATAGCCTGCATCGCATCAGCGGTGAGCTCACGCAGTGGCTTTCCATTTTCCTGCGAAAAACTCTTCAGAAACGTATTCACCAACAATGGAAGATCCTCCATTCGCGACCTCAGCGGAGGCAACGTCAGAGGAACCACGCTCAACCTAAAAAACAGGTCTTCACGAAACTTTCCCTCCTCCACCATCTTGGCCAAGTCGCGGTTGGTCGCCGCCACCAAACGCACATCGACCTTGATTGAAGTGTTTCCGCCGACCCGCTCAAAACTTCTTTCCTCCCCAAGGACTCGCAACAGCTTCACCTGCGTGGCCTGATCAATCTCCCCAATCTCATCCAAAAAAAGGGTCCCTCCATTCGCCTGCTCAAAGCGCCCAATCCGCCTTTCCATCGCGCCAGTGAACGCCCCCTTTTCATGGCCGAACAACTCGCTCTCCAGTAATTGCGCAGACAAAGCCGCACAGTGAACCGTAACAAACTTCTGCTTGGGGCGTTCGCTTAACGCGTGAATGGCTTGCGCCACTAACTCCTTCCCCGTTCCGCTCTCCCCCTGGATCAAAACCGTTGCCCGCGTCGGAGCCACCTGTCGGATCGTATCGTACACCTCCTGCATCGCTCCAGATTCACCAACCAACCGCTCGAGACCGTACCGCTTCTCAACCTGTTTTTTGAGTTCCACCACCTCCTTCTCGACCTTTTTGGACCGCAGCGCCCGGAGCAGAAGCATCTCCAAGCGATCAATATTCACCGGTTTAGTCACAAAATCGTAGGCCCCGCGTCGCATCGCCTCCACAGCCGCATCTAAGGATCCGTACGCAGTCATCATCACAACAACCGGCGGCTGCGGCAGCGCCAAAACCTTGTCAATTAATTGCATCCCATCCTCACCTCCAAGCCGGAGATCCGTCAGAACAACATCCACACTCTCCCGCTCCAGCACACTCATTGCCCCACCGATATCCGAGGCAACGTACACCTCAAACGTATCTTCCAGCGAAGCGCGCAACCCCTCCCGAGTATTCTTCTCATCATCAACAATCAGTAGCGTGGCATGCATCTCATCCATAGCAGCACCCTAACATAGATGAGACACATTGTCTCCTCTCCGCTGCTGGCATCCCACTTGAAACAAGGGTCAAATTGACGCTTTATTCAAAAGTGGTGAAACGGTGTTTTCGCGGTCTTTGCGCACCAGAAGAATCTCAGATACCTCCGGCGCACTCCGGAAGCGAAATGGGACCGTGGTCATTCCTAAACCCCGGCTGGTATGCAGAAACAAATCCTTTATCGCATACGAACCGAAAGCGTATTTGCGTCCCATCGGCGGAAGTCCGGACTCCACCAAGCCTGGAATGTTAATCTGTCCCCCATGGCTGTGTCCGGAAAGCTGAATGTGAACCCGACCGTCTTCAGCAATCTCATCCGCAATATCGGGCTCATGACACATCAGAAGCGTGAGATCGCCATCCTTCCGGCCAGAGAGCGCGGCCGGCAAACTCTGCTCCCCAAGATAAGAGTCTAGCCCCCCGAGCCACACCGAATGCTTACCCACGGAGAGGCCCACCCCCCGATTTCTCAAAACCTCCACCCCATGGCGAACCAGTCCTCGCTCCACAATCGCCGGACCTTTCCGAAAATCATGATTCCCCAAAACTGCAAACACCCCGTGCCGAGCATTTAAATCTGAAAGAGCAGGCCCAAGCTCATCAATGGCGTCTACCGTCGCATCCACAAAGTCACCCAGCAGGACAATGAGATCGGGATTGAGCGCACGCGCCGCGCGGAAGGCTTTTCTCAAAAATTCGAGCTGCGTAAACGGATGGAGGTGAAAATCACTGAGCGCGACGATCTTGAAATGCTCCAACCCTTCCGGAAGCCCCAGAATCGGAACACGCACCTGCTCTCGCACTAATCGATTTCCTTCAAAGCAAAGCCCCGCATACAGCCCCCCAAACGCCAGCGCCGCCCCACCCGTCACAAAGCCCCTGCGATTCATGTTTGCATTGAGAATCGCAGATGCCGCCCATCGCAAGTGCTATTTCTAGATCCAGCCGTCATTTCAGCGTGCCCAGATATTCGAGCAAATCTCCGGCTTCCTGCAGCGTCAGATTTTGCAATAACCCCTCAGGCATCAGAGATACGGGAGACAAACTCACCCTCTGCACCTCGGCGCCCTTCAACGTTTCCTGAACTCCACCCAACTGCCGTAAAACCAGCTCTTGGTCCGTTTTTGAAACCATAAACCCCGCTTTCGTTTCTCCCGATTTCAAAACCACCGTCGCCAATTGCCACGCCGGTTCCACCACCTTCCCCGGAAACAAAATCTGCTCCAGCAAATCGGTGCGACTCCACTTGGTCGCGACGTTTTTCAAATCTGGGCCCACCTCTACACCCTCCCCCTCAAGCCGATGGCAGGATCCACAACTCGACACAAACACCCGCCTGCCTTGGGCTGCATCGCCTTTGGTTTTAATCAAAACAGTCGCATCGACGCTCGAGCCCATAACTGCACGCCTCTGCGCTTCTGGAAGAAACCGCTCAAACAATCCCCGACAAAGCGCGTCTTCATGACTGGCCCCCATGGCAACCGCCGCCCTTTTTCCATCGCCCGTTAGCCCCCCATCAATCAGCGCAAGAGCCACGCTGAACGCCCCGCTGTTACTGGACAGCAATCTCTTCAGCCCCGACAAATCCCCCGCTTTCACTCGTTCCAACTCCCTCTTCTCAGCCTCACGCTGTTCACGCGCCTTCTCGCTGATCTCAATCGGATTCGGTTTCAAACTCGTAATCCAGTCTCGGATCAGCCGCACACCCCGCTCGTCCACCAACGATGATCCTGCATACGGCATGTGCCCACGTCCTGCTGTCGTCATCCGAAATAACAACACACTGCGCTCCGGATCCCCTTTCGCAATCACCCGCGCATCCGGAAGCCCTAAATCCCCCTGAACTGGATTTGATTCAATTAATCGGGCGTCTTTCAACGACATCTCAATGTTCATGAGTGAAGGCACCACACCACCCCCATTCGTTCGATGACACGAACCACAGTTTGCGTGGAGATAAGCACGAGCACGCGCCTCCAAAGTCCCGCTCGTCCCGTGGGGATTCGGCAACACCTTCTCGTCCGGAATGAACCCCAAACCACTCAACTCATCCGCCTGCCTCCCCGGCGCGCTAGCGGTAACAACATCCAATTGATACTTGTTGAACCCTCCCGCAAATCCTGTCCACATCGTGTGACATCGCGCACATTCCGATCGGCTCAGAAAACGCCACCGTTGACGAATCTCACCCCCCGGCGCCTCTGCATTCCTCACCGTAAACACAGCCTCCGCCCCTTGCGGTGGAACGAGCTCCGCATCGGTTTGCTCCGCGTTCCATCGATAAGTATACAGCCCGCAAAGATTCCCATCGAAATGAAGAACCTGAGTCTCAATACGGCGCTGGGTCTTGGGATTGCCCCGCTCCATTTCCAATGAGTAGGTCTTCGCTAAAACACCCCCAGCCGGCAATTCCCAGTTTCCCTGAAGAACTGCCCCCCGAGATTGAGTCACCATTCGCGATCCCGTTTTTTCCGGAAACGCAACCCATCGCTCTGAGGTCGCATAATCCGCCCATCGCTCTGCATTAATCTGATACAGTCGCACGCCCGGAGAGGGGGTTTGCCATTGGGTATTCTTAAAAAGACCCGTTTCGCTGAGTCGCACTGGAAACGGTGAGGATGCTCCTTGGAGCGGATTCCTTTTGAGCCCCCAAAGGCCGCCACCGCTATAATCCAAGAGGATCATCTCCCCTTCGTGATCCACCCCAAACCCAACAGGCATCAAAGAAGAACGGCACAATTCTCGATGCTTCAGCACCTGATTTCCGGAGGTTTCCAGGCCCCAAATCGTGCCCATCTGCCAGTCGCCATACACATAGGCTCCAGCAAGATCCGCGAACTTTTTCCCGTAATAGAATACGCCTCCAGTGATACTCGCGGCTTCCTCATGCGAATGCGTCACCAGCGGTTTGAGAATCGGCGTTGGACCACGCAGGCGATCCGTACGCACGTCCTGCTTTCCTGCCTCCGTAATGCTCCATCCGTAATTTCCACCGCGCTCCACACGCACAATGCTCTCCCACAACTCCCACCCAACTTCCCCAACAAACAGGTCCCCACTGTTCGAATTGAAGGTCAGACGCCACGGGTTTCTAAGCCCGTAGGCCCAAACCTCCCCCCGCGCCTTCGGGATTTGTAAAAACGGATTATCACGCGGAATCCCATACGGCTTGCCTTCCTCCGGATGATCCACATCGATTCGAAGGATACTCGAAAGGACGTCCGTAATATTCTGCCCCGTCACAAAGGAGTCCGGGGGATCGGGAGCGTCCCCATCCCCCGTGGTAAGATAGAGCATCCCATCCGGTCCGAATCGCAGATTTCCTCCCTCGTGCCCGCCCGCCAACCACGAAAAAATCACCGTCCCGCTGCCCAAATCTAATTTCGGAACCGTCTCATCGGTCACTCGAAAACGAAGAATCACCGAACCCTCCTCGAGATTCTTTTGAGCCCTTTTGTTTCGGCCCGCCCGAATAAAAACCAAGCGGTTCTCGGCAAACCTTGGATGAAACGCAATCCCATAGGCCAGATTGATTTCAGCATCAAAAGCGCTCAACTCTCCAAAAACCTCGCTTCCACCCCCAACCGATTCTGGCTCAAACGACCACAATCGCCCGCTCTGTTCGACCACCACCAGTCGCTTAGTTCCCGGAATAGGCTCTAGGTCGAGTGGCTTATCGAATGTGAGCTCTGGAAAAAGCCGCTCCACTACGTAGGGCGGAGGCGGTTCAGGAGTGCCATGGATCCGAGATGTCGTCCAAGGAACCCTCACATTGGCTTCCGTCCCCTCACACGAACCTCCTCCGACTAGCCCGACGACGAACAACTGCAGGCAAAGCCAATGTTTCATGCCCTAGCACTATTAATAAAAGACCACCCCGCACAATCCTCACTAACACAACTCTCCCACTCCGCGCTGGGAAGCAAAGGAGCCACGAAAACCGCATCAACCTGTCCAGTGTCATGCCGATAAAAAACTTCCAGCGCGCTTAGAGACACACCCGCGAAAACCGCATCGATTAAAAACAAACCCGTCAAATAAAAGCTCTATCAATTCGCAAACCGTACCTCAATGAACCCCACAAACATAAGGACCTTCTTTAACCGCCGCAACACGCTCCAATGCCATAAATTTATACCACTCGAAAAATAGGACATAAAAACCAAACCTTTAAAGGGATCAGATTACCGTCAAAGCATTCCGAGGCGTATATACCATTGCAACCGGCTCACCTCACGCAAATACCATTCAGAAGGCCTGAAATATGTCAAGCACGGAAACCATCTATTGCCTGCATATTAACGATAGGGTCATTGCCAGAAATACTGTTATCGAACCCATTCTTTGCGGTATACTGCTGCAATGAAGAACAATCCCTCCTCTTGCCCCTCAATCGTGCCGGCTCAGGTGGATTTTGAACTCTGGATTCGCTGGGCAATTGGTTCCGGCGTGCTCAGCTTGGCAACCTTAATCGATCGTCGTCTGCTTAAAACGCAGCACCCCTCCGGTAAAACTAAAATTTCACCTTTATACAGACGGGTCCTTCAGGAGGTTGTTTTGAAGATTTGGAATTGGGTCTGCGTGTCACTCTGGGAGCTGGATGGAG
>CANFNA010000078.1 GCA_947448395.1 Chthoniobacteraceae bacterium | reverse complement strand
GCGGGAGTGGACGTTGTGGATCTGGCAATAGCTTCGATGAGTGGATCGACGTCGCAGCCGAATCTAAATTCGGTGGTTGCAGCGTTGCAGCATACGCCGCGGGAGACGGGACTCGATTTGGATACGCTCAATGAATTCTCCGACTACTGGGAGAAGGTGCGCGAGTTTTATACTCCCTTTGACACGGCTCCGAAGACGGGTTCGGCCGAGGTTTATCTGCACGAAATGCCGGGAGGGCAGTTTACCAATTTGAAAGAGCAGGCCGCTTCGATGGGGCTCTCGTCGCGCTGGCCTGAGATTGCTAGGACCTATGCGGAGGTGAATGAGCTTTTTGGTGATATTGTGAAGGTGACGCCGTCATCGAAGGTTGTGGGAGACATGGCGCTATTTTTGTTCACTCGTGGGATTCGTCCTGCCGATGTGGTGAACCTCCCGCCGGGAACTCCATTTCCTGAGTCTGTGAGAGATATGCTCTCGGGTGGTTTGGGTGAACCGATGGGAGGATGGCCCAAGGCGGTGGTGAAAGCGGTGCTCGGAACGGAGCGTCCGAAGCATGCGAAGCCGTTGGCTGTTAATCTTCGGGAAACGCTCGCGGAGGTTTCGGTGAAATCGGGGCGTCCTACGTCCGAGGATGATTTGTATTCCCATTTGATGTATCCGCAGGTGTTTGCGGATTTCGCGAAGTTCCAGAAGGATTTTTCGGATGTGAGTGTCCTGCCGACCCCCGCGTTTTTCTATGGATTGAAGGTGGGCGAGGAGATCTCGGTTTCTATCGAGGAAGGGAAGGTGCTCTTCATTAAGCTGATTCAGATTCATGCACCGGACAAAGACGGGCGTTGCGTGATTCATTATGAGCTGAACGGGATGCCTCGTGAGGTGGTGATTCTCGATAAGACTGTAGCGCCGAAGAGTAAGCCTCGATCCAAGGCTGATGCGGCTAATCCTTTGCACGTTGGCGCACCGATTCCGGGAATGGTGACGGCGCTCAACATTACCGTTGGCGGTAAGGTGGCGAAGGGCGACAAGATTGCGACTCTGGAGGCGATGAAGATGCAGACCACATTGTATGCGCATGCGGACGGGGTGGTGGAGCAGATCCTTGCCGAGGTCGGGGATGCGGTTGAATCGGGCGATCTGTTGGCGAAAATCCGAGAGTAGTCCGTCAGGTCTTCCCGCGCCTTTTCGGCGATTTCGACTCGTTGTCAGCTCAGTTGGGTGTGGCTGGCGGGGTGCTTCAAGATAACGAGGCGCCCCAGCCCTTCGGCTCAGGCGCCCCGTTTCACTACCGCATTGTCCTAACATCTACACTGACTCTACTGAGCACCCGCAGACAGTCCTGTAACGAGGTGGGACAGGGTTGCTGTTTGGTGCCCTCCTCCCTGCGTAGCTTAGCTCATGCCAATGTAGGGGGAGTCTTGGGACCCTTGTCCAAAAAGACGGACGATTTTTGAGTCAGAGCGTGATGTAAAAAAAACGCCGAGGCGCTTTGATGGCGCTTCGGCGTCTTAAAGGTCTTTAAATTAGTTATTTGTTACTTGGTTACCCCAAATTCGGAGCGGCGATTTTTTGCCCAAGCGGCGTCGTTAGAACCGGGGTCGATTGGCATTTCGGCTCCGAAGCTGACGGTCTGGATCCGGTCACCGGAGACTCCTTTACCCATCAAAACTTGCCGGACAGCTTGTGCTCTGCGTTCGCCCAATCCGCGATTGTATTCTGGGGTTCCTCTTTCATCGGTGAATCCTGCGATAATAACGGTTTCTGAACCGCTTTTCATGGCGGAAGCCACGGCAGCGACCTTGGGCTGTTCTGCAGGGCTCACAACGAAGCTATCGTAGCCGAAGTGGACAGGAGCGAACTTGCGGCGATCTACCCCGGATGAGAGGAAAGAGCCTCCCGAGCGCTCAGGAAGTGGGGTGCCGAGGCCGGAGCCTGAGGTGCCATCGGTTCCGCTCATGGAGGTTCCTGAGACGTAATCGGAGTCGCTGCCGTAGACGCCGGATCCTTTCTTCTTCTTTTTCCAAGAAGCACAGGAGGACGTTGAGAGCGCCAAGGCGGCGAGGAGGATGGAATGAGTGAGGATGCGGAAGATCATATGCCCTAAAAAGAGCGATTATTTACTAAAGCCTCTGAAATTCCGCGAGTCCTGTTTTGATTTGGAGTAAAAATTGGAGGTCAGTCGGAGGGTGCGGGTCGCGAGGGTTTGCCGTTGCCCTGTTGGTTTCGGTATTTGAAGATGCGGTTCTTTCCATTGTTTATGAGAATTTTTGTCACTGGCGGAGCAGGTTACATCGGGAGTGTTTGCGTGGAGCAAATGTTGAATTCGGGACACGAGGTCACGATTTTTGACAATCTGAGCGAGGGGCACCGGAGTGCGGTGGACCCGCGGGCGTCTTTTGTGTTGGGCGATCTGAAGGACTTGTCGGGGCTCGTTGCGGCCCTGAGCGGGGCTGGAGCGGATGCGGTTATGCATTTTGCCGCGAACGCGCTCGTGGGAGAGTCAATGACCAATCCGACGAAATATTTTAGGAACAATGTGACGGGGGGGATGCACCTCTTGGAGGCAATGCACGAATGTGGGGTTCGAAAAATCGTATTTTCCTCAACATGCGCCACGTTTGGGACGCCCGAGCGAGTTCCGATTGATGAGACGCTGCCGCAGCTTCCGATCAATCCTTATGGGGAGTCCAAGTTGATGTTTGAAAAGATGCTCCGGTGGTATGATGAGATCCACGGGATCAGGTATGTGGCGCTGCGGTATTTTAATGCGGCAGGTGCTAGTGAAAGATTTGGTGAGGACCATCGGATTGAGACGCACCTCATCCCGAATGTGCTGAAAGTCGCGCTCGGGCAGAAGGATGAGGTGTCAATTTTTGGAACGGATTATGAGACGCCGGATGGCACTTGTGTGCGGGATTACATCCATATTTTAGATTTGGCGCAGGCGCACATGCTGGCTCTCGGGAGTGAGCGCTCGGCGAAGTATAACTTGGGCACTGGAGGCGGAACCAGTGTGCGCGAAATTGTGGCATCTTGTGAGCGTGTGACTGGGAAAAAAATTAAAGTCAGCGAGCAGCCGCGCCGCCCTGGGGATCCGGCTCGGTTGATTGCCTCATCGGATCGGATTCATCGCGAGTTGGGGTGGACGCCCAAATACCAGTCGATTGACCAGATTATTGAGAGTGCTTGGGCTTGGCATGTTAAGCACCCAAACGGGTATGGAGACTGATCACTCTTCTCTGAGTGATTGTGGGTTTGGTTTGCGCTGAGGTGGAGAGGTGGAGAGGAGGTGAGGGAAGGGCTTTAGTGAGAGGCCTTGATCCGATACACTCGGAGGCCAAGTTATTTTCTTGGTGATTTCCACGACGTCCAACGACCGCCCGCGAGCAGTTTGGTTCAGAATGATCTGCACGGTGTTGTGGGTTTTGTTGGCGTATCTAGTTTTGGGAGAGTCTAGTTTCGTTTCAGGGCAGTCAGGTGTCGGGGCGGCAACAGCGGGACAGGGTGAAGGGGGGATTCCTGGGTTGGAAGATTCTCGGAGTCCTGTGGAGAAAGGGGGGGCGGGTGGAAGAGAGGGTCATTTGCAGGTTGGGGCTGAGATTATTCCGGGAATCACGCGAGCACGTGAGGCGGCCTTGCTTCCGACTTTGCGGAGTGTGGGGGAGATCCAAAAGTTGAGCGGGGAGCAAGCATCGCAGGGGTATGTTTCGCGGATTCTTGGGGTTGTGACGGTGCGTGTTCCGGGCACGGATCAAACGTACGTGGAGGATAAGACGGGAGGGGTTTATGTTGGGCAGGTGGAGAAATCGGCAGTGGGCAGTGAACTGAAACAAGGGCAGCTTGTGGAGGTGCTTGGGAAGACGGTACGAGGTCGTTTCACCAAGCACTTGGTGATTGATCCGAATTACTCCTCAGCCATTCGAGTTCTCGGAGAGGACGATCTTCCGGATCCTGTACTTTTAACGGGAGAGACGGTGACGGATCCAAAAAACGACGCCAAGTGGGGTGAAGTGAGCGGAGTCGTGAGACGCATCAACCTGCAGATATATCAGGGCAAGCCGTGGGCCCTCATCCGGCTGAGTTCTGGAAATATCCGTTTTGATGCAATGTGCTTTTTACCGGAAGGCAGCGTGATACCTGAAAATTTAGTGGGCGCTGAGATTGGGCTGCATGGGGTTCCCAGTTCAGTCGTGAGTGATCGAGGACAGTTTATTGGAAGGCAATTGATTGTGGATTCTCCCGGAGACATCACGGTGCTGAGGCCGGCGGATCATGGGGCGGTTTCCGTGGCTGTTCGGCCGATAGAATCAATTTCGAAGTTGGAGATTGGCCAGAGGCGTAGTCCTAGGGTGAGGGTTGAGGGCGTGGTGACGTTCTCAATTCCGGAGCGAGGTTTTTATGTGAGTGATGGAACGGGTTCGATTCGGGTTGAGAATGCGGAGCGATTTCCACCGGTAGGAAGTAAGGTTGATGTGGTTGGCTTTGCGGAGTGGGGTGAGTGGAGTCCGGTGCTTCAGGATTCCACGGTTCGCCTGATGGGAGGGGAGGCGAGGGTAGAGGCTGTTACGGTGGACGTGGCTCAACTTGGCAGCGGTGACTTTGACGGTGCTTTAGTTCGCGTGGATGCGACGCTTTTGCACATGGCGCGGTCGGCGATCGGTGCACTGATGGTCTTGCAGAGTGGAGGTCGCACGTTTGAGGCGAGGTTTGCAACACAGCCTTCTGAGAGCGAATTGAAGAGGATTCCAGAGCAGAGCCGGGTGCGCTTGAGTGGGGTCGTTGTATGCCAGGGAGCACCTGATTCGTATGATCGAAAGGCCGCGTTAGATCGGAGAGATCTCACGCAGGCGGTGTCGTTCGAATTGCTGTTGTCCTCGGAGCGGACGGTGGAAGTGCTATCAAAGCCAGACTGGTGGAATCAGACGCGGATCACGATCGCGTTGGGGGTATTGGGAGGTCTGGCGCTGGCGACGTTGGCGTGGGTGCTGACGTTAAGAGTTCGGGTTGGGATGCTAACGGAAATTAACAGTGCGCAGCGTGTTCGCGAGGCGACTTTTGAGGAACGAGCCCGAGTGGCACGGGAATTACATGACAGCGTAGAGCAGGAGTTGGCCGGGCTGACCATCCAGTTGGATGCGGTGCGTGCGACCTTGAATCATTCTCCCGAGCGAGCTGGGCCGGCCGTGGAAACGGCGAGAGCCATGCTCCGTCATACACGCGAGGAGGCGAGGCGTTCGATTTGGGACCTTCGTTCGTTGGTGCTTGAGAGAGGGGATCTCCCATCTGCAATTTCGGCCGTGTGCGCTGAGACAGAAATAGAGGGAGGCGCGCCGATTCGTTTGGAAGTGGAAGGGGCGCCGGTGAGGCTTTCGCAAAAGACCGAGCTGAACTTGGTGCGCATTTGTCAGGAGGCGACTTCGAATGCGCGAAAATATTCGAAAGCGCAGGGGATCTTAGTGCGACTGACTTACACGGAAGACTTACTGAAGATCCTGATTGAGGATGACGGAGTTGGGTTTGAGCCGTCGTTGGCGCAGTTGGCTAAGGCAGGGCACTTTGGTCTTCTGCACATGCGCGAAAGAGCGGAGAAGGTTGGGGCAGATTTGCGGATCGAGAGTGTGCCTGGAAAAGGAACTCAAGTAAGCGTTGTTCTTTCTATCCTTGCAGAGAAGACGATTGAAACATGAGTACTCAGAGAAAAATTCGAATCTTGCTGGTGGATGACCATTTTGTCGTGCGTCTCGGATTGGTTGGTTCGCTGAATATGGAGGCCGACATGGAAGTGGTGGGTGAGTGCGGGAGTGGAGAAAAAGCGCAGAAGCTCTTTGGAGAGATGCGTCCTGACATCACGATCATGGACGGTCGGTTGCAGGGCATTAGTGGGATGGAAGCGACGCGTCAGATTATGTCGGAGTATCCGGATGCGCGGGTGATCATGCTTTCTGCGATGGAGGCGGAGGAGGACATTTTCGAGGCGGTGAAAAGTGGGGTGAAGGCATACTTACCTAAGGCTGCAGAGCGTGAGGAGTTGGTGGCCTGTATCCGGACTGTGCATGAGGGCGGGGAATATTTTCCGAAGTCGGTGCGGGCGTTGGTAGCATCGAGACAGAGCCATGGCGAATTGACCACGCGTGAACGCGAAGTCTTGGAACTCATTGTGAGAGGCCGCAGCAACAAGGAGATTGCATCGGACCTTGGGATTGCGGGTGCAACGGTGAAGTTGCACGTCGGCAATCTGCTTCTGAAACTTGGAGTGATGGATCGACTCCAAGCGGCGACTGTCGCGATTAAACGCGGCTTGGTGCACCTTGGGTGAAGCGGGAGAGGCTCAGTTTAGGCCTTCAGGCAAGGAGGGTTTCGAGGTAAGCGGAGGGGAGATAGTTTTCGATGACGATGTGGGTCTGTCCGTTTCTATGGAGGCGGGCCTGAGGGACTTTGATCTCTGGGGTTTTTGTGGAACTGAACAGAATGTCGTCGTGTGTGGCATTCAGCCGACTCTTGAAGCGATCCGGAGTGAGTTTGCCTCCGAGATGATCGCTACGGCCAGTGGCTACGTGGAGAGTTCCGAGGATTTTCTCATCTTGAATATCTCGGCCGCTCGGCGGGAGTTCTTGCGTTCCAAATCCGAGTTCTCCGAGTTCTCCGGTGACCGGATCTGAGAGGAGCTTTTGATTGTGTGTTGCGATGGTTTCGGGACTTCCTTTGAGGAGTTTGGATTCGACGATTCGTCCGCCTTGGACCGTCATCATGCCAAGGGTGCCATCTTCGTAGCGCATAGGGAAAGAACCCGAGGCGCCCACGGGAACGAAGTAGACTTCGCCGGCGGGGAGATTTGCGACGTCTGGTCCCCCACGACAAAGGCCGTGGCTTTTCTGGGCTTCTTGCTGAGCAAGATCGAGACGCAGTGTGGCTTTGTGTCCCAACACTTCGTAGTCAATCTCGACCCAGTCGGCGCGAGTCATTCCAAGACGGAGTTTTTCAGCGGCGATGCTTACCTCATCGTAGTTCACGGCTAGTCCCGAGCGCAGGATGATTTCGTTCATCCCGTGCATGGTCGCCCCACGGAATCCGTATTGTTTGGCGAAAGCGGTCAGAGGTGCGGTGGCGGAGTAGGTCGAAATGCAGAGGACAAGGTCGTATTGAGTATAGACGGCGTCTGCGAATGAGAGTTCTTCGCCGGCTGCATTTCTGACGGTGTCTGGAAGGTCGAGATTACTGCCGCCGGTGATTTCGTATGCGAACATCTCTCCGCCTCGAAGGCCGAGTTCTTGGATGACCCCCTGCTGAAGTCCACGAAGGAAGACATCGTGAGCGTGGCGTTGGATGGTGAATGCGGGGTTTTTAAGGAACGCAAAGTCCCGCATCAGGGAAGGGTCTGGAAGGTCGATGAGGATGCAGACGCGCTCGCCGCCTTTTGGGGCAAATACGGTGCGGAGCAAGGTTGAGAGGCTGAATGGGGGAAAGGTTCGATCGCTGTAACGATTCCGAAGGAGTGATGCGTTAGACATGAAATGTTTGATTCCCCTTATCATCGTGCGAGAGACAGGGAGTGGAAGCCTCGATTGCGGCGTTTGAGGGGCGGTGAGGGAGCTATCTTCTAGGTTTCGGGAGAGATGCCGAAGTGTTTGAGCAGCGCACTTTTTCTGAATGCAAAGATTTTATCTAAATCGGGTTGAACAAAGAATTTTTGGATCAGCGAGGATCCGGGCATCCAGCTGAAGGGGATGCGGTAGTCGATGTGGTCGACGACGAGTGTTCCACGGTCTGAGGCGATGAAGCGGTGTTCATGTCTCCAAAGGCTGTAGGGTCCAGTCACTTGTTCATCGACGAATCGAAAAGGAGGTTCCCAAACGCTGATCAGGGTTCTCCATCGCAGCGGTATTCCGTGTAAGCGGATCTCGTAATCGATGAGGGCACCTTCCCGCATTTCAATGGGAAGCGGGGAAACGATATGGAAGCCCAGCCACGGAGGGGTGAGCTTCTCGAGATTCTCGGCATTCGCGAAGAACGGAAATACTTCTTCCAATCCTTGCGGCAACCATTGTTCGGAATGGATTTGTTGGGGCGTATTTTTCAAAGGCGTTTGGACGAGTTTGTGGAGGAGGTTGAGTCGCGCAGAGACCCTAGGAATTCGCACAAACCCAACATGGAAGACGGCAGGGGAGCCGCCTTCAAGGCAGCAAGAGCGGCGCTATAAGCGGGGACTGCGGCTCCTCCAGCAAGGACTTGGACGCCTTCGGGTAAAATTTTGGACAGATGGATTAGGTTGCTGATCAGGTCGCGCTCCAGATTTGGATCAGTCTTGGGTTCCTCAATCCAGAGAGCCAAGGCCTTCGCCTTGAAAAAAAGGAGCGCTTTTTCGAATTCATCCGGATGCACCGAAGCGCCGACATAGGCGACATCCCATCCGAGGTGGGCGGCTGCGGCCGAGGCAATCACCGCGCTGACTTCGTGATGTTGCCCGATCGGGGTTCCGATGACGATCCTCGGGGTTTGCTTCGTTCTGGAGATGGCATTCACTCTGGAAAAGAGGTGAATCTTAACCGTGGAAATAAAGAACTGCTCCTGTAACTGGCTCAACTTGCCATCGTCGCGGAGTTGTTCAACCGCATCAGCGGTTGCTGAAATTACTGACTCGAGCAGAGACTGCCAGCCCAGTTCCTTTCGAGCCGACTCGAGCAGTTTTTCGAGAAGCCTAGCGTCTAGTTGCTTGATGGCGCTGAGAATTGGGCGGACTGCTTGCGAGGCGGTGTTTTTCCTAACTCTCTTTTCCGAGGTGGCGGAGGAAGTGGAGGTGTCAACGTTCAGGAGGCGATCTAATTCCTGATTGGAAAGGTGGGCGACGGAGCCGATGGAGTGACCGGAGCGAACGACTTGGGCTAGGAGGTTGAGTCGATGGGTATCTTTCTCTGTGAAGAGCCGATGCCCCCCAGCGGTTCTGCTCGGTTCAAGGATTTGGTAACGTCTTTCCCAAGCGCGGATCACATGAGGGGAAAGCCCTGTGCGATCGGAAACTGTTTGAATGGAGACGTTGGATGGCATGACTGGATCGGTTTTAATATCTAGACAGATATTAGACAGTTCAATTTCATGTGGAGGTATCGTCTAGGTGTATGGAGATGCGAGGCGCAACTTCTTTTCGCAGAACAGAGTCTTTTTGATCTTTCCGTGCGGTTTTTTGATCAGGGTGGACATTCCACGGGAAACGTCGCTCGCAAGGTCGAAAATCGAAGGTCAGTTTTTTGATGCTTTTTATGGTGCGTTACTCTTAAGGCAGCGGGCTGAATCGGGATTGAGGTGGGGATGGCATAGCCGTTGCTAGAGAAGGGAGGATCTGTCTGGGAGTGAGTGGACTCGAGGCGGAAAAATTTGGCCAACTTTGGTGTGGTCAGCGTGGTTGCACATCCCGTCGGAGGGAAGCCGGCGGGATGTTGCTTCGCGGTTCGCGTTGGACGCGGAATGCGGATAGGAGGGAGGGATGCGCTGGAGATTTTTGGGACTGCAGACAAATGAAGTGAAAAGGCTTGCTCGGAGACTGGATGGGGCCCGGAGGGCTGCTCGGAAGTGGTTGTTTCTCATGATTTTCAGTGGAGGTGCCTTAGGTTGCTTGGAAACCAGAGCGGAGCGCTTTGCTTTTGAGCGAGCGGAGATGGGAGTGCCATTTCGCGTCACTTTGCATTCGGATGACGAGGCGAGTGCGCGGGATGCGGTGGAGGCGGCTTTGGGGAGGGTCACTGAGTTGAACGCGATTCTGAGCGACTACGACAGTGACTCGGAGCTAAGCCGGTTATCGGAGAGCAGCGGTCAGGGAAAAGAAGTGAAAGTCAGTCCTGACTTGTGGCGGGTTCTGGAGACGGGGCAGAGGATGGCGGAGCTTTCGGGAGGCGCCTTTGATATGACGGTGGGGCCTTTGGTAAACTTGTGGCGTGTGGCGCGAAGAAAGAGAGCGCTCCCAGCACCAGCACGTTTGGAGGAAGGGCGATCTAGAATGGGGTATCAAGCGGTCCGGTTGAACCCTGTTACGCATGGGGTGGAGTTATGCAAACCTCGCATGCGATTGGATGCAGGAGGCATTGCGAAGGGATTCGCGGTGGAGGAGGCCTTGAAGGTTCTTCGCGGGCGTGGCTTTGCGCAATCCATGGTTCAGGCCGGGGGCGATATGGCTTTGGGAGAGGCGCCTCCGGGAGAGGTCGGCTGGCGAATTGAAGTGCCGGCATTGGACCAAGATGGGGCGCCGAGTTCGCTCAAACTTTTGCTTCGGAATGTGGCGATCTCCACGAGTGGCGATTTGTATCAGCGGCTGGAAATCGACGGGAAGCGCTACTCGCACATTGTGGATCCGCGCACGGGCATCGGGCTAACAGACCACAGCATGGTGACGATTATTGCTCCGCATGGAATTGACGCGGACGTGCTTTCGAAGGTGGTGAGTGTGTTGGGGTATGAGAAGGGGTTTGAGATCGTTGACGGAGTTCCCGGAGCCTCTGCGCGCGTGGTCAGGGCGCCCGAGTCACGGATTGAGGAGCACGAGTCGTCGCGTTGGGTGGATTGGCTGAGGGGCGCTACAGCCAAATAGCGCTTGCGCGGGTCAGTTTTTCCCCTGTGGGTGTGGGGGTTGAGATTTTAGAAAGGAGAGGTACTCCGGGATCGTGTAGAAAGATTGTGGATAGCGGAAAAGTCCGCCGCCCTCGACGAGCTCCTTGGAGTTATGACTCCAAGAATCGCCGTTTGAGGTCATTAATTTGGCGAGTTGAGCATCGAGTTTTGTCTCTATGGATTCGTGTTCTTTGAGACCGGCAAGATTGTTCATCTCGGATGGGTCGTTGATGTGGTCAAACAGGACCCAAGGCTTTGTTTCGAAACGCGCGTAGGTATGGTTGGCTGTGATGATTCCCCTCCAACCCTCAGGAATTTCATCGCCCTGAAAGGGCACGAATATTTGGAGGAGAACGGCCTCTGGCCCTTGGGTTGTGAGGCCCCGAGCGACTTTCGAAAGATCGCTGCCTTGCATGGCTTTTGGCAAAGGCTGGCCCGCCAGGGCGAGAAGAGTAGGGGCCATATCGACGTGACTAAAAAGGGTGTCGACGATTTTCCCTGCGGGGACTTTTCCGGGCCATCGAATGATGCCGGGTACGCGCGCAGACTCATCGTGTGGCTTACGTTTCCGGCGCATGCCATGCGATCCGAGCATGTCGCCATGGTCTGAGGTGAATAGCACAATGGTATTGTCCTCTTGGCCGGATTCTTTGAGTGCTTTGAGCAGACGCCCGACCTGATCATCAAGGGCTGTGATTGCCGCGTAATACGCTGCGATTTCCTCTTTGCCTCCAGAGGGGACGGCGCCGCGCTCGGGCAGCCAGCGCTGGCGCAGAAGAGCAGGGTTTCGGGTTGGCTCACTGTCGGGCTGCCAGTTGTCGGGAGGCGTAATTTTCTCGGGGTCGTAAAGGCGCATGTACTCCTCAGGGGCACCGTAAGGGTCATGCGGTGGGCCCATTTGGACGGTGAGAAAGAATGGCTTTTGGGCAGGCTGTGTTTTGAGGAATTCGATCGCGAAGTCGCAAGAAGCCTCGGGTTCGAATTTGTTGATTTGGATCACCTCGGGTGTGTCCTTGAAATAAGTGGGGGCGAAGTGCCGGTGGTGGCATTCGTAGGCGGCCCAGAACTCGAAGCCTTGCCGGCGCTCGCCTGGAGGAATGAATCCTGGGTCGCGAATTCCGCCGTCGAGGTGCCACTTTCCGACGAAGCCGGTTCGGTAGCCGGCCGCTTGGAGCAACTCCGCGATGGTGACTTGGCTTTCGCGTAGCCGCAGATCATTGGCGATCATTCCGTTCGTGTGCGCGTAGGTTCCGGTGAGCAGAGTGGCGCGGGCGGGGCAGCAGACGGGCACATTGGCGTAGGTGCGCCGGAAGAGCATTCCCTCCCGGGCCAGTTGATCAATGAAGGGAGTGCGGATCTCCGAATTTCCAGCGCAGCCCATAGCCGTGGCGCGCATTTGGTCGGGGAGGATCAGGAGGATATTGGGAGGGGGCTGGGCTCCAAGCGACTGGGCGAGCAGGGCAAAAAGGACAGAGAGGAACGCAAGGGAATGTTTCATGGGGGCGGCGAAAATCAATTTGGACCAAATGTACAAGAATGGGAGAGCGGGTGAGCTTAGAAGGAAATGAAACGGGCTCTCCTGTCTGGCCGCTTTTCACCAACAAATGTCCGATTTGTTCAGGATGAAGCTTCTGTTCCATCGCAGTTTGGGAGATGGAGTAGGGAGTTGATGTTCGCGAGATTTTAGCGGGCTTTCTCATTTCCTCCTCAATGTCCTGAAAAGTCTGATTCCCCCTTTTATGAAACTGATTCCTGTTTTGTTTGGATTGTTGCTGATGCCGATCGGTTCGGTCCATGCGGTTCCATCGGTGAAGCGGCCAAATATCTTGTTCATCATGACCGATGATCATGCCTCGCATGCGATCTCGGGCTACGGTTCAAAAATCAATCAAACGCCGAATCTAGATCGTTTGGGAGCGGATGGTGTTCGTTTTTCAAATGCGTTTGTGTGCAATTCGATTTGCACGCCGAGTCGTGCCACGGTGCTCACGGGGAAGTATTCGCACTTGAATGGGACGCCCGTATTTAACGTGTTCGATGGGGGCCAGCAGACGGTTTCGAAGCTGTTACAATCGTCTGGTTATTACACTGCGATGGTCGGTAAGTGGCATCTGGGATCTGATCCAA
Source organism: Chthoniobacteraceae bacterium (assembly GCA_947448395.1). Classification (GTDB taxonomy): domain Bacteria; phylum Verrucomicrobiota; class Verrucomicrobiia; order Chthoniobacterales; family Chthoniobacteraceae; genus Chth-196. The sequence continues at coordinate 106 of CANFNA010000078.1, read as the reverse complement.
CGGGATTTGATTATTGGAATATTCTTCCCGGGCAGGGGCGGTATTTTGATCCGATTTTGTACACGAACGAAGGCGCGAAGGTGTATCCGGGCTACGCGACGAAGGT
>CANFNA010000077.1 GCA_947448395.1 Chthoniobacteraceae bacterium | reverse complement strand
CCCTGCTGGCAAATATCCCTCAGGTACTGATTTTGAGTCATCCCGGGAGGCGGCGTATAATCCGGGTACTTCGGCTTCCCAAACTCAATCTTGAGGTTACAGCGCTCTGCGATCGCCAAGGTATTCCGAATGGCCTCCGGAAATTCGCGGAAAAGCGCGTCCATTTCCTCGGAACTCTTAAAATACAGTTCCGGCAAATACTGCGTCCGCTTCTCGTCCTGCACATTATATCCGCCGCCAATACAGATGAGCACGTCGTGGGCTTCGTGCTGTGCGCGCTCCAAAAAGTGCACATCGTTCGCCGCCACCAACCCCAACCCTAGGTCCTTGGCAATCCGGGGCAAAACTCGGTTGCAGCGGTTTTGCTGTTCGGTCCCGTGATTGTGCATCTCGAGAAAAAAGTTCTCAGGCCCGAAAATATCGCGGTACTGCCCCGCCAGCTCAAACGCGATAGACTCCTGATCGTTCAAGATCGCTTGGTTGATCTCGCCGCGGATACATCCACTCAGCCCGATCAAACCGCCTCCAAACTCAGACAGAAGCTCCTTATCCATCCTAGGCTTCCCTGCATGCGCCCCATCCAAGTGGGCAATAGACACCAATTTGACTAAGTTTTGGTATCCCTCCTCATCCTTGGACAACAACGTAAAGTGAAAGACCGAATCCCGCCCCCGGTCTGCGTGCGAGCCAGGCGCCATGTACGCCTCCACCCCGATAATCGGCTTGATACCCGCCTTTTCTGCCTCCTGATAGAACTCAATGGCCCCGTGCAGGTTGCCGTGATCTGTCAACGCTACAGCAGGCATGCCGAACTGTTTAGCCCGCTTCATGAGCGCAGGAATGCGGATCGCGCTATCGAGGAGCGAATACTCGCTGTGGAGATGAAGATGAACGAAGGGATCAGGCATGGGCGAACCCACAACCTATCGGTCGCAGACTATCTAAATCCAAAGAATTTAAGAAAAGCTGATGCGGTGGGTTAACTAAGCTGCAGGTTCCTTTTATTGTATTCTCAAGACAAAGATCTTATGGCGCGTCTGCAGAACCACCCTTCGCCGCCGGACAAGAGTCCCCTCTGGAGAGAGTCTTTCTTGGCATCCGCCAGCTCGCTTACCCCTTTTTACCGCCTTTTCGATCACCTGCCAGACGTGGCCTTCTTCGCGAAAGACGCTCAGTTCCGGATTCTTTGCGCCAGCCGTCTGTTTTATGAGCGTTTTGGATTTTCAAGTGAGCAGGAAATTGTCGGTCGCGACGATTTTGAACTGTTTCCCAAACGCTTGGCGGAGGCCTTCCGAAGGGATGACGAGTTCATTCTTCGGACCGGTGAATCAAAGCTCAATTTGGTGGAACTGTTTTTTAACCGACAAGGGCTTCCAGACTGGTACGTCACCAACAAACTTCCCGTGAAGGATGCCAGTGGAGCCGTCATTGGGGTCATGGGGACGACCCATGGCTACGAAGACCGCAAGACCCTGCTGGCACCGTTTTTCCAGTTAGATAAGGCCATCGCGTTCATCCGCTCTAACTTCCGAAAAACCGTTTCAGTGGAAGAACTAGCAACTCAGGTCCACCTGTCGGTGCGCCAATTACACCGTAAGTTTGTTGAAGCCTTCGGCGTAGGCCCCCAAGCATTCATCCTCAAACTTCGCATTCAGGCCGCCTGCGAAGCCCTCCAAAACGACTCGGCCCAGATCTCTGAAGTCGCGAAAGACGTCGGATTTTGCGATCAAAGCGCCTTCACCCAGGCCTTCCATCGGCATATTGGCCTCACGCCAAGGCAATTCCAAGTTCAGTTCCGTATTCGACGGCATTGAATTTTAGAGGGAAATCGGTTTAACCCGATCGTTTTCACCCTGCCCCCTTGCTTCCCGACCAAGAGGAGGGCATATTGCCCCCCCTTTTTTCTGCCTGCCCCTGAAAAGGTAGTCAGGAAGAAAATTTTTGGCGCCCCCACGCCGATTCGTCCCACTCGCGCCACCATGCAAAACATCCGCAACATCGCAATCATCGCTCACGTCGATCACGGCAAGACGACACTAGTTGACCAGCTGCTCAAGCAGTCAGGAACCTTCCGTGCCAACCAAGCCATTTCCCAGGAAATTCGAATCATGGATTCCATGGATTTGGAACGTGAGAAAGGCATCACCATTCGCGCTAAGAACGCCGCTTTCCGCTACAAAGACTATCACGTCAACATCGTCGACACCCCCGGCCACGCAGACTTCGGTGGGGAAGTGGAGCGCATCATGAAAATGATCGACGGAGTGCTTCTGGTGGTAGATGCCCACGACGGTCCCCAAGCGCAAACGAAGTTCGTGCTGAAAAAAGCTCTCGAGAACGGCGCCAAGCCCATCGTGGTAATCAACAAGATCGACCGCGAAAATGCGCGCCCACACAAGGTTTTGGACATGGTGTTTGAGTTGTTTCTCCAACTCGGCGCCAATGACGACCAACTCGACTTCCCTGTGATTTACGCAAGTGCCCGAGACGGCTTCGCAATGAAAGAAGTCGGACAGCAAAGCACCACGATGGAGCCGCTGTTCGAGGCGATCATCGAACACATTCCGCCCCCACAACCGTCCAGCGTCGACTACTTCCAGTTCCTCGTCTCGAATTTGGACTACTCCGATTACTTGGGGCGAATCGCTTACGGCCGCATCGTCTCCGGCAACGTCAAAAAAAGTGATGCAGTCTACTGCCTCCATGCCGATGGACGTCGCGAAAAAGGCACGGTGACTGCCCTCTTCGGCCATCAGGGACTTTCCAAGATCGAGTTAGAGAGCTCAACCGCCGGAGATATCGTCGGAATTTGTGGATTCGAAGACGTATTCATCGGGGAAACCATCACCGACTCGCCCGAGCGTGAGCCCCTTCCCTTTGTCGACATCGATCCGCCCACCATCACCATGCGGATTTGCATCAATGATGGGCCGCTTGCAGGTCGTGAGGGCAAATTGCTCACAGCCCGTCAGGTCAAGGAACGCCTCATCCGTGAATCCCGCACGAATGTCTCCATTCAGGTTTCCGAAACCGATATGGCCGGCCATTTCGAGGTGAAGGCTCGCGGCGAGATGCAGATTGCGATCCTCGTCGAACAGATGCGCCGTGAAGGTTTTGAGATTTTAGTATCCCGCCCTGAGGTCATCTTTAAGCGCGCAGACGATGGCTCTCTACTGGAGCCCATGGAGTCGGTCTTTGTTGAAGTCCCCAATGAGAATCTGGGCGACATTCTACAATCCCTCGCTGGAAGAAAAGCAGACATCATCTCCATGGAGCATCTTGCTCACAGCGTCTCCGTCGAAGCCGTCGCTCCAACCCGCGGCCTCATCGGATTCGAAACCGATTTGGTGAACTGCACAAAGGGTCACGGCATCATGTCGCACCTCTTCAAGGAGTACGCCGCACACAAAGGTGAGATCCCATCCCGTAACAACGGTGTGTTAGTCGCTATGGAAGGCGGCATCAGCACCAGCTACTCCCTAGAATCCATCCAAGAACGTGGGCGTCTCTTCATTGGGCCTCAGGAGGAAATCTACGAGGGAATGATCATCGGCGAGAACGCACGGGCTGACGACATGCCGGTTAACCCTTGCAAAGCCAAAAAGCTCACCAACATGCGCTCGCAGGGCGATGGTAAGGGAATTTCCTTGGCCCCGCCCTTGGTCATGACACTCGAGCGCGCAATCGAGTACATCGGACCTGACGAATACGTGGAGGCAACTCCAAAGAGCCTTCGTCTACGCAAGAAGCTCCTTGATGCCTCGGCGCGCAAACGCTCCAGCGCCAAAGTCGAATAGCCTCCTTAAAGGGGCTATCCTGGGCTTCGCAAGTTAACCTGCCCCCCCAAAGTGGGGGGCTAAAAATAAGAAGGCCTGTCCGTCTCGGCGGACAGGCCTTTGCGATGGGTGTTATCCTCGCCAGTTCTATTGGGCGCAGCTCTCGTCAAAACAGGCTTCTGACTAAGCCTACGACTCGCTCCCCGTCCAAGGGTTCACACCCAAATCGACAAACAAGGCAATTTCCTTCGAGCGGAACGGGTGACGCTCCGAATTTCCTCCCTCAATGGTTTGGATTTTGAAATCCGAGGTTTTCGAAATCTTGGGAGGCTGGAGAGTGCACGTGAGCCCTGCATCACACAGATTGCTCTTAAAATTTCCCGCAACCATGTTGCAAAGCTCCCCGATGACGTCCGCTGCCATCGCAGGATCTTTCAAATCTTCCTCCGCCAACCCGAGGAGCCGGGATCCAATGATCGGCACGGACGACGGCAGCAAACGCAACTGAACCTTGCCTTTCGCTTTTCCGGAAAAACCCACCTCCCCTAAAATGTGCTCCTCATTGAAAGGCGCTGTCACAGGGAGACATTCCAAGGTGATGTCCAACATGGTTTGAAAGGTTTTTACAACCCCTCGAATCAAAGGATCCCCCATCGCAAGAACCAACGCCAAACTCATCCCAGTGCGCTGAAGTGCTCCATCCACCGTGGTGATATTGTAATCAAACTCATCCACCGCGCGCGGATTGGCTAACTTGAGCAAACGCGCCGTCAAATCCTTGTCCTTGGCGATGATCGATCCGAAATCTTTGATGTCCGCTCCCCGAGCGGTGATCATTTGCGTCAACAACTTGACGCTTTCAGGCACGGCATCGAGACCGAACGTTTTCGCAAAATCTTCAGTAGAAGAGGAACTCATGGAGAGAGAATAGAGGTGAAAATAATTTGTTGGTTTTGAACTGCGAGCAGGACGAGCAGGCGTCAGGGAGCGACCGCCTTAGCCTCCAACTTGAGAATCCGTCCCGCCTTCTCAATCAATTGCTCATCCTTAAAGGGCTTCACCAAGTAATCACGAACCCCCAACTTTGCAATGTACGCCACGTTTTCACGCCCAGACTCTGCCGTCAGCATGATGACCGGTATCCCCTTCAAATCAGGGTTTTCTTTGAGCTTGGTTAGCATGGTCACCCCATCCATCACCGGCATCGTGATGTCTAAAAAAATGAGATCAGGCTTCTCCTTGGCGGCCGCTGCTAAACCCTCTTCACCGTTGGAAGCTTCGCAGACCAGACAGTCGAAGTTTTTGAACGACCTCTTAACAAGCATCCGGATGGTGAGGCTATCATCCACGCTGAGAATTTTGTGCGGCATAACAAATCGAAAAAAGACTTACAAAAGAGTGTTTCTAGAAATTCAGATGGACCTCCAAGTCCAATACCTGCCCATCACAGGAGAAGAAAAAATGATTTACGCGAGTGTTTTCCTCCACCGCGATTGAAAAGTTTTTACCGCGAATCACTGAAGGCGGACTTAAGGCTGTATCCATTCCGTGACTGAGCAGAGCCGCTTTCAACCCACCGGCAACCATGTTGCACAACTCCCCCACCGCATCATTTACTTCCCCATCCTGGACCGATCGTCCCAGAGATTCTTCGAGTAGAATCTTCCCAACGCGCCTCGCCAGTGATTCCGTGAAGTGAAAATAAAGAGAGCCCTCAATCCCCTCCCCCCCAAACCCTATCACCGCCGTCACCCGCTCCTCCTCTGCCTCGCTTTGGATGGGTTCGGTCGGTTGAGCCTCAAGCTCAAGCATGGTGAACATCACGCGCGGAACGACGCGATGAACGACTTCCTCAAGGGGAAAGGATAGATTGCTGTTCATGGGGAGGGTTTTCTAGGGGTGCTTTTGGGGATGAAGAGGACCGGCTCCTGCTGCTGCGCAAGTCACCGCTTGCGCTTGCACTGCGTCCACAATGGCTGGCGCGATTCCTTTTAGCGGTAGCACGCGATCCACAACACCCATTTCGACAGCCGCCCGAGGCATCCCATACACCACACAAGTCTCCTCGTTCTGGGCAATGGTCCGAGCCCCATGCTCCTTGAGCATCTTCATTCCAAGCGCCCCATCCACTCCCATCCCTGTCAGTAGGCCGGCAACCACCTTCGCTCCCGCAACCTCTGACACCGAGCGAAACATCACATCCACCGCCGGACGACAGTGATGCACGGGCGGCCTTTGATTCAGTTGCACGCGATATCCAGAGCCCACCCAATTGAGAGTCATGTGAAAGTCCCCCGGAGCCAGCAGCGCCACATTGTTGGAAATCATCTCACCGTCGATCGCTTCGCGCACCTCAAAGGCACAAGAGTGAGTAATGCGCTGGGCGAACAACTTCGAAAAATGCGGAGGCATGTGCTGCGTAATGCAGATTCCTGGCAATCCACTCGGAAGATGCGTCAGCACCTCGGTCAGCGCCTCAACACCGCCCGTGGAGGCTCCAAGCAAAATGATCTGCTTCGGATTCCAATGCCCCCCGCCCGTTGGCGCCGCAATTCCAGCGACAGGCTTCACCATAGGAGCCTCGGCCGTGGCGCTGGGCCGCACCCTGAGCCGCGCCGTTGCAGCCGCCTTAATCACGCGAGGCAACTGTTCCCCCAGTTGGCCAATCGAATGCGCACTTCCCGGTTTTGCAAGAACCTCTACCGCCCCTGAGGCCAAGGCATCCAACGCAGCAGCGGAACCTTCCTGAGAGATGGAACTAATCACCACCACTGGAATCGGTTTATGCTTTTGGAGAATCTTCAAGAAAGTCAGCCCGTCCATCCGAGGCATCTCGATATCCAGAGTCAGAACATCCGGAGACAATTCAACGATCATGTCACGCGCGACATAGGGATCCGGAGCGGCACCAACGACCTCTATCTGAGGATCCCGAGAGAGCGCCTCGGTGATCATCTTCCGCACCATTGCGGAATCATCGACGATCAAAACTCTAATTTTACGACTGGGAACGATCATGAAAAAAGGGATGGGGCAGAGCGGTATAAATACTAAATCCGAATAATTGTGTGGGTTAAAGCGGACGCGCGCCTTTCCCCGTGACCTCCATTGTGAGGCCTCCTGACGCCAGATCCAAGCGCAAGGTGCGAACGTCAAATCCTCCGGTGTCTTGCGCGTCCAGTTTGACACGGTTCCTATTCAAAATGGAAAGGGCGGCCTCCACGTTTCGCTCGCCAATGCGGAAAAACTGATCCCCGTTCACAACATGCGCGCCTCCCGCCAATTTGACTTTCAAACGGCTTTTGATTGCCCCCAAGGCGTAAACGGCGTGGAAAAGCGCCGGCAAACCCGTGTCTAGAAACATAAAAGGTTTCGTCTTCGCCTTTTCAGGATTCATCGAGGAATCAGGGAGCATGGCATGAAGAATTCCACCCGCCTTCACAACCGGATCATACACCACGATTGCGACACAGGATCCCAGGGAATAGGTCGACAGCGTCGCGTTAGCTTGATTGCTCGCCAACATATCGCCCATGCCCGCAACCAAGTTGATCTTGGGAGATGGAATCGTCCAACTCTTGCCAATCAGCATAGTACACAGACGTTAGAGGACTCGAAACGTTCAGACATCGTGTTCACTCGTAATAAAAATACTCAAAAACCGCTCATCCACTGCGCCCATAATCCCAACCCATATTCCCGAACTTTCTCACACCATGAGAACCCAAAAAAAAATGGGGTTGGGGGCGACTCTATATGTCCTACGGAACACGGCGGTAGATGGCCGGACGGACGGACTTCAAATTATGTTTTACGGAAAGGAGGCTCTCCGAGTGCCCCACCATCAGATAGCCCCCAGGAGCCAGTTGTTGAACCAGCTTGTTGACTAACTCCTGCTGCGTCTTTTGATCAAAGTAGATCATCACGTTCCGACAAAAAATCACGTGCTGGTTTTGAGCCACCGGATACGGGCTGTGGAGCAAGTTCAAATGATGAAACTTGACCATCGAGCGCAGCGAATCTTTCACGCGGTAATAGTCCGCATAATCTCCAATGCCTTGTTGAAAATACCGATGCAGCAGCATGGTCTCCGGCATGTTCACTCGATCCTTCCGGTAAATCCCTTCTTTAGCGTGCGCCAGAATCCGTGTGGAAATATCTGTTGCCTCTATGCCCCACGGCCTCTCCGAATGTTTCAGGAAATACTCCGCAAGGACGATGGCGATCGTATAGGGCTCTTCGCCCGATGAACAGGCGGCGCTCCAAACGCGAAAAGGTTCCCTCGGGTGAGACGCCACAAACTCCGGAACGATATGATCCCGCAAATAATCAAGATGCTGAATCTCCCGGAAGAAGTGGGTGTGATTCGTAGAAATGAGATCCACTAATGGCGACAACTCCGCTTGGCCCTGCGGGGAGCGTAAAAGATCGCAGTACTGTTCGTAGGAGCTCAGCTTCAACTCTCGCAAACGCTTGTTCAGTCGCCCCGAAATGAGAGGCTGCTTGTCTGGACCAAGTCGAATCCGGCTGTGCTCGTAAACAAGAGCGCTAATGAAATCGTAGCACTCTTTGGTCAACGTGGCTTCCGTGGTAGGCATCATGGCTCGGAACTAAAAATCGCGAAAAGATTGAGCGAGTTCTCCGTCGGGGCGACGATCTTCCGGCAACGGTATCAGGTCCACTCCCGCAATTTGAGTCGACTCGGTTGCCTGAGTGGTCGGCAGCATCCTCGTCCGCTTTTTGGCCGAGCGCATGGATCTCGAAGACATCGGAGACACTCGAAAGGTTTGAGAGGAACTGCGCGCACGACGATTATCTAGCGATTCAAAATCCTGCTCGGAATCCTCTAGGTCCACCTTCCGGCCGTCGACCAAGAATTGAAGATCTGCAACCACATCTTGGAGAGTCAAAACCTGCGAACTCAACTCTTCGGCGGAGCTCGCATTCTCCTCAGCACTCGCGGCATTTGTTTGGATCACCTTGTCCATCTCCGTCACGGATTGGTTGACTGCCCCCACTCCCATGCTCTGCTCCTGACTGGCGGAACTCATCTCATTAATGACCCCGTCGAGAGAGGCGATCTGCTCCACAATCCCGCGAAACGTCTCCTCGATATTCCGAGCGGAAGATTCCACTTGGGTCAGACTATCAGCCACCTTCTCACTAACTTGGGTGCCGGCCTCACTCCTCTTGATGGAGGATTCGATTTTCTCCGAGGTTTCCTTCGCAGCCAGAGCGCTCCGCTGAGCCAGCAATCGCACTTCATCGGCCACCACGGCAAATCCCATTCCTGCTTCTCCGGCTCGAGCAGCCTCGACCGCCGCATTCAGGGCCAAGAGATTTGTCTGAAAAGCGATTTCATCGATGGTTTTAATGATCTTCGCGACGTCCTTGCTAGAGTCCTGCATCTCCTGAACCGCCAACTCCATCTCTTTCACCGCAGAACGGATCGAGGCCAATGTTCCCCCCATTTCATCCAACCGTGACAGTCCAGAATTGGCAGCGGCCTTCGCTTCCCGGCTCAGACCCTGCCCGCTGATTGAATTCTGCGCCGTCTGACGGGCCATCGCCGAAATCTCTTCCAAAGAGGCGCTCGATTCCTCGAGAGACGCGGCTTGTTGGCTTGCGCCCGTCGCAACGTTTTGACTTGAGGTGGAAATCTCTTGCGCCGCCTGACCCAACGTTCCGGTTATGTTAGATAAGGTATTTATACCGGACTGTAAGGCTGTCGCAATGGTTCCGCTGAGCCACCAACCTGCGGCGACTAAAGCCAAAACACAAACGAGTGTGGCCCACATGATTTCATGAACCTGACGTTTTGCAGGGCCAAGCGCCGTTTCAATCGGAACCCGTACCATCACCCCCCACTTTAGACCTGGGAAACCGAGTGCTCCGCGACAACTCGAGAACCCCACCATCTGCTCAACATTTTTACGGGTATGCAAAAACTCACCAAATCCAGAGCTACCCCCGATCAAAAACTTCGCGGCCTCGTTGCCGTTCTCTGCTAGGTTAAACTTGAGCACCACAGAGTTATCATGATTGGCAGATAGCTTCCCAGTAGCCGAGGGATCAAACTCTACCAAAAGCCTTCCTTTAGAATCAATTAAAGTAATATCGGCGGTTGGAATTTTCTCTTTCCGGAAATGCATGTATGCATCCGAAAGAATCTCCTCGACCAAACCAAAATTCGCACAGTTACGCCAAACCCCTACCACTTTACCAGCGGCGTTTTTCACCAAGGCAGAAAAGCCCATCGTATAAACATCTGAACCGTAGATCTTTTTTACATCCTCGTCAATATGAGGTTCCTGGACGTAAGTTCCGTCGACGCTTTCACCTTTCAAAAAACGTTCCGCAATCGTCTCTTTGAACCACTCCGCATTTTTGAAGCTTTTCCGATATAAATAGTCCGTCTCTATCGGATTGCCCTGCGGGTCTAGGTCATTCACTGCGATGACCGCCCCCTCCAAATCCACCAGAAAACTCAGGTGGTACACTCCATAAAGTGCCGAGTACTTATTGCAAACATCGGCAATTTTATTAGATTTGGACCCTGCCTTATACCAAGAGGCCTTATCATCAACGATGGCATTGGCTGCAAAGCTTTGCACATCGCCGTAACGCTCATATAGATTTCCATCGATCTTATCAGCAAGGGATTTCGCGACATCGCGATACCCTTTTCCAATATCGCCACTCATGTGCGAGGTAGTACGAATGGCTAAGGCGCTAATTATTATCGCTGGAATAATCCCAGTGATCACGATCGAGAGCGTCAATTTTCTTCGAAGATCCATGCCAAAAAAATCTATAGTTATTATTTTATAATTTAAATATGTTTTATTTTACAGCACCGGCAGCCGCAACCACAGCGGTCTCGGAGTGAACGGCATTCACCACGCGGTCAATGTCGAGGAGGGTCTTCACCGAGCCCTTCACCTTTGCCATCCCCAAAACATAGTCCGTGTTCAGAACCGTGCCGAAATCTGGCGCCGGCTCAATTTCCGATTCGACCAGATTCACGACCTCTTCCACCGCGTCTACTATCAACCCGATCGGTGTGACCGTGTTATCCGCCAGAATCACCTGAACCACCACAATACACGTGTGCTTCGTGTTCTCCACGCGCGCCAACTTGAACTTCAAACGAAGGTCGGCCACCGGAATGATTTTTCCGCGCAAATTCAATACCCCTTTGATGTAGTCGGGCATCTGCGGAACTGGAGTAATGTCGCACAGACGAATGATTTCGCGGACTTTTAAAACGGGGACGCCGTAACACTCGTGCCCCAGCACAAAAGTGAGATGTTTTCCCGCTAGGGAGCCCAGCGTGTTGGGTTCAGAGGATTCCGAAGACATAAATGGTTTGAAGAGAAATTGCGGCTTGAAGAGCCTTTCGATCAGTTTGTGGCGCTGGGGGTCCCAGTCCCGCCGTTATTTCCCGCAAGACGAACGAGGGCATCGACATTGAGGATCAGCCCAACACGCCCATCGCCGAGCACCGCTCCCCCAGCCAAGGCGTTATTTCGCTTTAAAGCCCCGCCGAGGCTCTTGATCACCACCTCCTGCTTGCCGATCAACTCGTCCACCATCAAACAGCGTGTTTGCTGACCCGATTCCACAACGACGATAATGGCCTCCGCTGGATCTGTCACCTTTGGTGCCTGTTCCAAGTACTGGTACAATCTCAAAAGCGGACTCAGGCGTCCCCTCACGTTCACCATTTCGCCCCGCTCATGGATGCTCGAGATCATGTCTGCCTTCGGGCGGAAGGACTCGCGCACAGACAGAGTCGGAATAATATACCGCTCGCCTCCAATGCTTACGATCATCCCGTCAATAATGGCCAAAGTGAGGGGGAGATAGATCGTGAAGGTGGTCCCCTGCCCAGGAATCGTATCAATCTCCACCTTTCCACGGAGTTTCTCGATATTTTGTCGGACCACGTCCATGCCAACTCCGCGCCCAGAGATGTCGCTAACCACCTCGGCCGTCGAGAATCCAGGAGCGAAAATGAGGTCGTAAATATCCTTCTCAGGCAAAGTTTCGTTCGGCTTTAGCAATCCCCTTTCACGTGCCTTCGCCAAAATGCGGTCTTTGTTGAGTCCATTCCCGTCGTCTTCAATCTGAATGACAATGTTACCGCCTTTGTGGAAAGCGCGCAGATTAATGGTTCCCATCGCCGGTTTTCCTTTGGCCAGACGATCCTCCGGTTTCTCCACGCCATGATCCGCCGCATTCCGGATCATGTGAACGAGAGGATCGCTAAGCTCTTCCACAATATTCCGATCCAACTCGGTGTCTTCGCCACTCAGAAACAGCTGCACTTGCTTGTTTTGCTTCGCACTCAAGTCGCGAACTAATCGGGTCATTTTCTGGAAAGTCGCCCGAATCGGCACCATTCGCAGAGACATTGCAGTCCGCTGCAACTCGCTCGTTATCCGACGCAACTGACCCAAATTGCGCGCTAAGTTACGACTAGGATGGTTTCGAAGCTCAGGGTCTTGAGCCACCATTGACTCAGAGATGACTAATTCGCCGACCAGATCAATCAGTGCATCCAATTTGATCGTGTCGACCTTCACAAAACCCGAATTTGCGGCAGGGGGATTTTGCGACTGCACGGCAGACTTGCCTGGGTTTTTAGTCGTTTCTTTAACCGGAGCCGCCGCAGTCTGCGCGACAGAAGCGGATTCCTCAAACTTAGCGACATTCTCCGAGGAAGTTGCTTGGACCACAGTCTCAAATGCCGGCGGGTTGTCGTGACCCCCATCCAATAAATTCCGGGTGCGCGCAATCAACTGCAGCGTTGGAATTTGAATCGGAATCTCGAGGTGTTTACCACTTAATCGATCGGAAATTTGAGACACAAATTGCCCAAGTGTGTCGCCGCCCTCGAGGATCACGTTGATCATGTCGGTAGTAATTTCCAGCTTATGCTGTCGAGCCGCATCCAAGAGCGATTCCAGCTCATGCGCGAGATCCTTGATCGGGATCAAATTCACACACCCTGCCCCGCCCTTGAAAGTATGGAAGGCCCTGAAAATCGAGTTCAGGGTTGGGG
>CANFNA010000076.1 GCA_947448395.1 Chthoniobacteraceae bacterium | reverse complement strand
GGTTGAAAAGATGTCGGTGTTGGAGTCGAAGGTGTTTCCTGGGACAACGCGAGAATGGTCGATTTATATTCCGGCTCAGGTGCGGGAGGGGGAGCCTTCGGCGGTGATGATTTTTCAGGATGGGCACGACTATGTGAATGCCAAGGGTCATTGGCGGGTGCCGACGGTGTTCGACAATTTGATAGCGAGCGGGGAGATGCCGGTGACGATCGCGATTTTTGTGAATCCCGGGCATGAACTCTCGAAGCCGGCGCTGGAGAAGCCATGGAAGGCCAGTAACCGGAGTTTGGAGTACGACAGTCTGGGGGACCGTTATGCGCGGTTTATTTTGGAGGAAATTTTGCCCGAGGTCGGGAAGCGGTATCGGCTTTCGGAGGATCCGGAGATGCGCGCGATTTGCGGCGCGAGCTCTGGGGGCAGTTGTGCATTCACGGCGGCTTGGGAGCATCCGGAGGCCTTTCGGAAGGTGCTATCGAGCATTGGAAGTTTTGTGAACTTGCGTGGTGCGAATGCTTACCCCTCGTTGATTCGAAAGACGGAGCCGAAGCCCTTGAGGGTTTATTTGGCGGACACGTCTGGGGATTTGGATAATCCGTTTGGGAACTGGCCATTGGCGAACCGGCAGATGCACGCGGCGCTTCAGTATATGGGGTATGATGTGCGCTTTGATTATGCCGAGGGTTACGGGCATAATAGTGATCACGCGGGATCGATTTTCCCTGATGCGCTCAAGTGGCTTTGGCGCAAGGAGAAGCACGTTCCGGTTTTGGATACCAGAGGGGATCTGAAGACAGACCTCACTTTATTGCATCTTCTGATTCCTGGGGAGGGATGGCAGTTGGTGGCGGACGGACTCCAGTTTGCAGATGGCACGTGTGCGGATGCGGCGGGTAACTTTTACTTTTCAGATATGAAAGCGCCTGCGGTCTATCGCGTGGGCTTGGATGGAAAGCGTGTGAAGGTGGTGGATGAACCGGCGAGCGGGCTGAAGTTTGGTCCTGACGGTTTGCTGTATGCGTGTCAGGGATCGAAGCGACGGGTGGTGTCTATCGATGTGAAGTCTGGGGCGGTCCGTGAGGTTGCGGGAAATGTTCAGCCAAATGATTTAGCGGTTTCAGCGGCGGGCCGGATCTACATTACCGAAACGGGATCCCGTCAGATTACGTGCATTGAGTCGAAGACTGGAGCGACTCGAGTGGTGGATCAGGGGATAAACGGGCCGAACGGGATCACGCTAACTGGGGACGGGGGAACTCTTGCGGTATCGGATTATAAGGGGGAGTTTGTGTGGACGTTCCGAGTGGAGGGGGATGGGGGGCTGTCTGCGAAGGCTCCTTTTATGAGTCTGCGGCTACCGATTGATGCGAAGGGGGAATTTAAGTTTAATGAGCCGCCCCCATTTTTGGCTGCTTCCAAGGGGGACGGAATGACTGTGGACGGGGTTGGGCGTTACTATGTGACGTCCGCGGTGGGGGTACAGGTATTTGATCCGTTGGGGCGGTTGTGTGGGGTTTTGGAGAAGCCTCTTGCGAACGCGCCTGTGACCAGTTGCATTTTTGCTGGGGAGGCAAAGGACACTCTGTATGTGACATGTGGGGACAAGGTGTTTAAGCGTCGTTTCAGCATGCAGCTTCCGAAGTAGAGGGGATTTTTGATTCTCATTTTGAAACTCGATAGCCGAAAGCTTGGGTCCGCGGGATTGCCACCACGGAGCGCTCTGCGTTATAGGAGTGGTATCGCTTCGCATGAGAGTTGGGTTTCGTAAATTTTGGATTCTGTGCGTATTGGCGGGGTTTGTTTCTTCCTGCAAGAAGGCCCCGTCTGGGGGAACTGCGGACGATTGGCTTCGGCAAGTTCGCGAGACGGTTACGGGGCAGGGCGAGGATATTGCAAAACAGGATGCAGGTCCCGGCCAAGCGTCTACGAGCGGGACTGAAAAAAAGGGGGCTAAGGCGTCTCGTTCGGGTCCGAAAAGTTCTTTTGACGCTCAGTATGAGTTGGCTCAGGCGCGAGCGGTTCGGGAGTTTCCGGAATTGGGGGTTGCGGGCTCGCTTTTCAATGCGGAGTTTTTGGCTCGGGTGAAGGCGTTAAAGTCGGAAGATATTCGGTACTTTAACAATCCAGAGTGGCCCTATGATTTAGCCAAGCGTGTGAACGAGAGTTTGAAGGTGCGGTTGGACAAGGACACGGTTTCGACGCTGTTGGTTTCGCAGCGGCCTTCTCTGTATTTGGGGCAAACGGTCACGGCTGTCGGGACGTTGCTGAAGGCCACGGGCGCTTCCATTACGGGGCCTGTGGCTCTGGATTTGGAGGGGGGAATCCGTGCGGAGGTGGATCCCGAGCAGATTGTTAGACGGAAGGGGAACTCGATTTCGGAGTGGAGTAATCGGACCTACAAGGTGTCGCCTCGGGACTCGAGTTTGGTATTTTTCCAAAACAAACAGAACGCTTGGCTAGAGCTTTTCGTGTTGGCGCCTGGGGCCTTGGTGACGGTGAAGGGGCAGGTATCGCGCTTTGGCGACAAGGTATGCATCAAGACGGCTGATTTGGTGGATTGGCGTGACCAGCGCTGATGCTGGAGGGTGATTTAAGGAACAATTGAATTCATGGGAAAGACGATCATTTTAGGGGCCGGTGGCCGGCTAGGGGCTGCTTTAGCGAGAGTTTGGGCAGCAACTGGGGAGGGGATTCGGGGGTTGGACCGGGGGGCTTTCCCTTTGGATGATCCAGCGAAGGTGGAGCAAGCTCTACTGAGGGAGGATTTTGATGTTTTGGTGAATTGTGCGGCTTTGACGCAGGTGGATTATTGCGAGTCACACCAAGAGGAGGCGTTTCGGGTGAACGCGGAGGCACCTGGCAAAATCGCCGAAGTCTGTTCCAGAAAAGGGGCGAGATGCATTCATGTAGGGACGGACTATGTTTTTGATGGATTGGCGGATCGTCCGTACTCGGAGGAAGATGAGGCAACGCCGGTGAGTGTTTATGGGGCCTCTAAGTTGGCTGGGGATCATGCGGTCCTTGCGGCGGGTCAGGAGCACTGGGTTGTGCGAGTCTCTTGGGTGTTTGGACCGGACCGCCCGAGTTTTGTGGATCAAATTCTGGCTCGAGCTCTGAAGGAGGATCGCGTGGATGCGGTTGCGGACAAATGGGCGACGCCGACTTACACGTTGGATGCGGCGGCTCTGCTAAGGCCCTTTTTACGCGGGATATCTGGGGGTGGAATTTTACATTTGAGCAACGCAGGAGCCTGTACCTGGCAGGAGTATGGGCAGTGGGCCTTAGACGTTGCCGCGGAAGCAGGGTTGCCGCTTCGCGCTAAAACAGTGGGTGCGCTGGCGATGGCGGATTTGAAGGCGTTTGTCGCCAAACGACCTCCTTACACTGTCATGGATACGACGAAGCTTGCGCGAATCGGCGGTGTCCCTCCACGTCCCTGGAGGGAGGCGGTTCGCGAATACATCCGATCCCAGATTGAAGCGGGTGTCTTTTCAGCCTGAGACTGGATTCGGGAGTTTGGTAGGGAGTGCTCATCCGTCGTGAATGGTCCTTGAGGGTTTGCGGGCTTGGCAAGGGGGCTTGTCTTATGCGACCACTTCAGCCCCTTTTTCCAACCCCTATGGCTTACCTTAACGAAAACTACCTGAAACTGCGTGCTGGTTATCTCTTTCCTGAAATTGCCCGGCGGGTGAAAGCCTTCTGCGATGCGAATCCGGAGGCTGCCAAGCGCTTGATTCGTTGTGGGATTGGAGACGTGACGGAGCCCTTGCCCGAGGCGGTGCGTGGTGCGATGCACAAAGCCGTCGATGAAATGGGCACGAGGGAGCAATTTCGAGGATACGGGCCAGAGCAGGGATACGAGTTTTTGAGGCAGGCGATTGCTGAGAACGACTATCGTGCCCACGGGATTGAGGTTTCCTCGGACGAGGTGTTTGTCTCGGATGGATCGAAGTGCGACTGCGGCAACATTCTCGATATTCTTGGAGATCGGAATGTGATTGCGGTCATGGACCCCGTGTATCCGGTGTACGTCGACACGAATGTGATGGCGGGACACACTGGTGAGGCGAATGAGTCAGGAGCCTACGGTGGGCTTCTTTATCTTCCCTGCAGCGAGGCAAATGGTTTTGTAGCGGATGTTCCGGCGGAGCGCGCGGACGTGGTTTATTTGTGTTTCCCGAATAATCCGACTGGTTCTGTGGCGACGCGTGCGCAACTGGAGGCGTGGGTGGCGTATGCTCTGAAGCATCAGGCGCTTTTGCTTTTTGATGCGGCTTACGAGGCGTACATCAGTGAGCCTGGTATTCCTCATTCTATTTATGAAATTCCCGGCGCACGTGAGTGCGCGATCGAGTTTCGTTCCTTCTCGAAGAACGGTGGATTTACAGGAACGCGTTGTGCTTTCACGGTCGTCCCGAAAACGCTGATGGCGCGGACGGCTTCTGGGGAAATGCATCCGCTTCATCCGCTTTGGAATCGGCGTATGAGCACCAAATTTAACGGAGTTCCCTATATTGTTCAGAGGGGCGCTGAAGCGCTCTATTCAATCGAAGGTAAATCGCAGGTAGCCGCTTTAATTTCGCACTACATGGGGAACGCTAAAATCCTTCGGGAGGCCGCCGTTGCTGCAAATTGGCCTGTTTGGGGCGGGGTGAATGCGCCTTATTTGTGGGTGCGCACGCCTTCCGGACTGACTTCTTGGCAGATGTTTGACCGGATGCTGCAGGAGGCGAATGTGGTGATTACTCCGGGAAGCGGATTTGGATCTGCTGGCGAGGGATATTTCCGCATTAGCGCGTTCAACTCTCGTGCGAATGTGGAAGAAGTGGCGCGGCGGATGGCGGCTTTGACGAAGTAAGGCGAATTCACAGGTCCCTCCGAAGCCGTGCTTTCGCGGACTCGTTGCAATGCGTTTTGGATTCGCCGCGTGCTTCGTTCATTACAACAACCCCTCTTTTTTCGCATGAAGTTGATTGCCCAAAGTTTTGTAGTCTTGCTGTGTCTGTTTGCCTCGAAGCTGAGAGCCAATGAGGCGAGCACGGATGCCTCAATGCGTCAACGCAGCCTCGTAAGCGAGGGCGATCCCGCGCGGATTCAGGCTGTCCTCGAAAAGGCGCGGCGACTTGAGCCGATTTGCATCGCTGCTATCGGCGGATCTATTACAGCTGGCGGCGAGCATACTAAGGACCCTAAGCGACGCTATGTGCAGCAGATTGCAAACTGGTTCGAAAAGTCGTTTCCGGGTTTGCAGGTTCGGATGGTTAACGCAGGTATTGGAGGAACAAATTCCGTTTATGGTGCGCTGCGTGTACAGCGGGATGTCATTGCGCATCAACCGGACCTTGTTGTCGTGGAGTATGCAGTCAACGATTCTACCGGCATTTCCAAATTGGACGAAAGTTATGAGGGCGTCTTGCGGCAGTTGCTCGCAAGCTCTCCGAGTCGAGCTGTGGTGGAGCTTTTCTTCATGCATAAGGATGGAAAGAGCGCGCAGACGGAGCAGGTGTTACTCGGAAGTCACTATGGTCTGCCGATGATCAGCTTTCGCGATGCGGTCTGGCCGGAGCTGCAAGCTGGCAATTTGAAGTGGGAAGCGATCTACGATGATGTGGTTCATCCCAACGATTCTGGGCACGATATCGCGAGCGAGTTGCTGCTTAGCTTTCTGAGAACGTCGCTTGCGCGATTGATGAAGAGGGATTCAGATCGTCCGGTGGTTGCGCCGGTTCCGGCGCCGCTGATCTCCGATACTTTTGAACACTGTGCGATGTTTCGTGCCGCGGATTTGAAGCCTTTGTCCTCAGAGGGCTGGGCGCTTGTTAAGAACAATGCTTGGGAGTGTGGAAGCGCTGGCGGTCGGCTTGAATACGAAGTGTCGGGTCAGATTGTGATGCTGGGACGCTCAATTCCCGCTGTGGCGAGTGATCTTGTGGAGATGACGATTGACGGAGAAGCACCACGGGCCGTCTCTCGGGATGGCCATAACCTTCCGGTCGTGACGAGGCTCCAACCCGGCTCACATCGTGTGGCCGTTGTTGTTAAACCTTTCGGTAAAAGCAAAGAGGCGGATACAGAAAAGGTCCGGATTTTTTGGGGAGGCGCAGCAGGGATGGCTTCGCCCCTTCCATTGAAATAGAAGTTAACAACGCCGCAGGAGCGTCGTTGGCTCAGATCGTCTAATTTGTTTTGGAATCGGCGCTGAAACGACCGGCGCGATCAGCGCTCGCGTCTTACTCAAGAAAGCCGATGGCTGCGGTATATCCGTGGATAAAATTGCTTCCGCCGACCGATCCGATCTCTCCATTGCAGAAAAGTCCGATTCCAGGCAGAGGTCCGAAGCGTTCCTGAACGGCTACCGCATCGTGGTGCGGGGTCCCAAAAAGGCTTTGTCCACGTCCTCCACACGCGAAGAGAAGCGAGGCGATTGGATGAAGCGATTTGTTTGCCTTTGAATGAAGCATCCGGTGCAGTTCTTCATCTGCAGAGTGCCGGTCGCGCAGTTGAAACTGGATGGTCTGTCCCAAGCGGGGATAGGCAGCCAGAGCGATTGAACCGGTCTCTGGATCGGCTCCGAGAAGGCTTCGGATCAGGAAGTCGCCTGTTTTGAAATCATCGACGTATTCGTTTAGAGCGAGGCCGGCGAAGATGTTTCCGGCGGCACACGCCTTCTCCTCGGGGGTGAGGGATTCAATGGATTCGTTGAGGATTTCAAACGCTGAGCGCGATCCAATGGACCGGATGACGTGGGATTCCATTCCGGTGATTGCGTGGGGCTCACCGATAGGACGGCATCCCTGACTGATGACGGTGTGAAGCTTGACGCCACCTTTGAGGCCGAGCGCGATTCCGGCGTCGACGGTTTTCTGATTGAGGAACAGAAAGATTTCGTCACCGCGCTCTCCTCCGCTCATCAAGCCTCCGAGGGACGGGATTTTTGGAAAGGCCTTAGACCATTGCTTTAGCCAGGGTTCTGCGGCGACTTTTAAGGGATTTGCGAGGACGATCCAAGCCTCGGAATCGGCGCCTTTGCCAGCGAGGTGGCGCCAGTCTTCCGAGGTATAGTCGTCTGCCATTTGCTCGTCGAAAGAGAGCGTGGTGAGTTGTGTGTCTGGAAGTGAGAGCAGGAGCAATGAAAAGCCGGATGTGCTTTCCGCCTCTTGTCCTGTCCCGATGAGTCCGGATCCGCTGCCACCGATAATGAGGGGAGCGTGGGCGTGGAGTTGGATGAGTTCTGAGAAATCGGAGAGGTGTGGCTGATAATCAGACGATGCGAAAACGAGAGCGAAGCTCGGATTTTGGCCAAGTTCTGCGAGGCACTGTTTAGCGGCCCGGACGACTGTTTTTTCCGAGTACGGCTCTAGAACGAGCGCTGAGGCTGCTGCGTTTGGCATGAGGATTAGGGAAACGTTTTGATCCTGTTTTTACAGGCCGCTCGAGGAGAGGTCGGGACGTTCCCGGTGCCATGGGGTGGATTGTTCGTAGGCGTGGGCGATTTGGAGCAGTTTTGCCTCTTCGAACGGTTTTCCGAGCAATTGCAAACCGATGGGGAGTCGTTTGCTTTCGACGTTTGCGAAGCCGCATGGGATACTGATTCCGCAGTTTCCAGCCAAGTTCGCTGCGATGGTAAAGATATCGGCGAGATACATTTTCAGAGGGTCATCGGAGCGGTCTCCGATTCTGAATGCAACTTCAGGCGATGTGGGACAGATGAGGGCGTCGACTTTTTCGAAAGCGCGGGTGAAATCTTGGCGGATCAAGGTGCGCACTTTTTGAGCGCGCAAGTAGTAAGCGTCATAGTAGCCGCTTGAGAGAACGTAAGTGCCGAGGATGATTCGTCGCTTCACTTCCTCTCCGAAGCCTTCGGAACGGGTCCGAGTGTAGTGGTCGAGCAGGTTCTGGACGTTGTCTGCTCGGTGGCCGTAACGCACCCCATCGAAGCGGGCGAGATTCGCGGAAGCCTCTGCGGTGGCGACAATGTAATAGACCGCGACGGCGTATTCGGTGTGGGGCAGAGAGACCTCTACAATTTCAGCTCCAAGAGCTTCGTAGTGACGGATGGCGTCACGGACGGCTTTGTCCACTTGGGGATCAATGCCTTCAATGAAGTATTCTTTCGGCATCCCAATGCGGATGCCTTTCAAGTCTTGCCCTAGGAGACGGGTGTAATTGTCCGAGGGAAGATCGACACTGGTTGAATCCATCGGATCTTTCCCCGCGAGAGCGTTGAGGAGCAGGGCGGAATCCTCCACCGTTTTGGTGAAAGGACCGATCTGGTCGAGGGAGGAGGCGAATGCGATGAGCCCAAAACGGGAAACCCGGCCATAAGTGGGTTTTAAACCGACGCATCCACAGAGGGCTGCGGGTTGGCGGATGGAGCCGCCGGTGTCAGATCCGAGGGATGCGTAGGCTTCGTCGGCGGCGACGACGGCTGCGGAGCCTCCGCTGGAGCCTCCAGGGATTCTGGAAAAATCCCAAGGGTTTCGAGTGAGTTGGTAGGCGGAGTTTTCCGTGGAGGAGCCCATAGCGAACTCGTCCATGTTGAGACGGCCGAAGGGGATGGCGCCTGCTTCGCGGAGTTTCCGAATGACGGTGGCGTCGTAGGTGGCGGTGTACCCCTTGAGAATTTTCGATGCAGCCGAGCATCCTTCGCCTGTGACGTTGATGACGTCCTTGATGGCGATAGGAATCCCTCCAAGCGGTTTTGAGAGGTCTGCGGCAGTAGCTTCTTTTCTCGCCTGATGGGTGGAGTGAGAGAGATAGCCGCCGACTTTTGGATCCACTATGGAGATTCGGGACTCCAAGGCGTCCAGAGCTTCCACAGCCGACACGGATCCGGAGCGGAGTTGTTTTTGGAGGGCAGCGACGGAGAGGGTGTGCAGGTCCATGGTGGAAAACAAAACGGGGTGTTATTCGATGACCTTTGTGACCACAAAAAGGTCGTTAGCCTGACGCGGGGCGTTAGAGAGGGCTTGTTTGGAAGTGAACCAGTCGCGAGGTTCATCAGCCCGAAAAACGTTGTTCATCTCTGAAGAGTGGGCCGTCGGCTCAACTCCCGAGACGTCGACTTGCTTGAGCTTCTCCACGTAGACCAGCACTTGGGAAAGTTGAGATTGAAACTTGGCGGCTTCAGCATCGGTCAGGCTGAGACGCGCTAGTTGGGCGGTGTATCGGACATCGAATTCGGCACTCATGCAGTCAGGCAGTAAAGAGGGCGTGGGGCGGGTGATTCAACCCTAATGAGGAGTGCTTTTCTCAGGAGGAGCGGCAGTGTGGGGATCTTGCTCTGCCCGGAGCACTTTTTCAGTGATGTCAGAAAGGGGTGCACTGGCTGGAATCCTCCACGCTGACACGATAGGATGGGCCTATGAAGACGATCCTTTGTTTTGGCGATTCAAACACTTGGGGCTACGACCCTGTGGCAAGTTTCGGTGCGCCGGCCTCGGTTCGGCATCCGTTATCGGCGCGCTGGACGGGGGTGGCGCAGCATACGCTTGGCGATGAATACCGAATTTTGGAGGAAGGACTGAATGGACGGACTACGGTGCATGAAGATCCTCTGGAACCGGGACGTAATGGGAGGGTCTATCTTGCGCCCTGTCTTCAGAGTCACAAACCGATTGATGCGGTTGTTTTGATGCTGGGGACTAACGATTTGAAGGCGCGCTTTGGACTTCCTGCGGGCGATGTGGCGGAGGGGGTCGCGCAGTTGGTTCAATTAATCAACCAAAGTGGAACGGGACCAAAAAACCGGGCTCCACTGGTTTTACTGGTGTGTCCGCCGGTGGTGACGGACTTGAGGCATCTTCCAATTTTGGAGGAGAAGTTTGCTGGGGCAGCCGAGAAATCGTTGAAGTTTCCGGCGTTGTATGAGGGGTGGGCCGCACAACTGGGGTGCGCCTACTTAAATGCTCAAGAATTTGTAAATACGAGTCTGCGCGACGGCTTGCATCTGGAGACCGCGGAGCATCAGAAGCTTGGTGAAGCGATTGCTGCTGCTTTGCAGCGGATGATTTAGGTAGCAGAAAAAAATGGGAGGGATTTTGAACGCGGCGGGCGGCGCGGTGTCAGAGGCTATGTTCTTGGGGGAACAAAGCGGGGTCGCCGCCGTTTTTCGAAAATCAAAAATGTGCGGCGGCCTCGCATTTTTTCAGCGGAGTGTGCTCGTTTGTTGTTTAGGAAAGATTCAGAGCAACGACGGAGTCTCAGGCTAGGATGCCTTTGACCACTTTTCCGTGCACATCTGTGAGGCGGAACTGACGGCCTTGGTAACGGTAGGTGAGAGCCTCGTGGCGGATTCCAAAGAGATGTAGGATGGTTGCCTGTAAGTCGTGGATGTGTACAGGGTCCTTGGTGACGTTCCACGCGAAGTCGTCGGTTTCTCCATAGACGCTGCCGCCCTTCACACCGGCGCCGGCCATCCACACGCTGTAGGCGCGACCGAAGTGATCCCTGCCGTTTGGCTTCTGAGGATCGCCCTGACCGAAGGGAGTGCGCCCGAACTCTCCTCCCCACAGGACCAGCGTATCGTCTAAAAGCCCGCGTTCTTTGAGGTCGCTGACCAAGGCGGCGGAGGGTTGGTCGGTGTCCCTGCATTGGAACTCAAGCTGGGTGAACAAATTGTTATGTTGATCCCAGCCGCTGTGCATGAGTTGGACAAAGCGAACACCTCGTTCCAAGAGCCTCCGGGCAATAAGGCAGTTATTGGCAAAGGTCCCTTTGGTGAGAGCGTCAGGTCCGTACTTGTCGATGGCGGATTTTGGTTCGTTAGAAAAGTCTAGGAGGTCTGGAACGCTAGCCTGCATTTTGTAGGCCATCTCGTACTGAGCGATGCGCGTGTCGATTTCGGGATCGCCGTAGTCTTCGAGGTGTGCAGCGTTGAGGGCTTGGATGTCGTCCATCAAGGTGCGGCGTTGAGCCCTACTCATGCCCTCTGGATTATGCAGATAGGGCACTGGGTCGCCAACATTACGGAAGCGAACGCCTTGAAAACGACTGGGGAGAAAACCACTGCCCCAGTAGTAGTCATAAAACAGCTGTCCGCAGGTGCGTTCTTTGTCCGAGGAAGTCATTGCGACAAAGGACGGGAGGTTTTCCGACTCGCAGCCCAACCCGTAACTGAGCCATGCACCGAGGCTCGGCCGGCCGGGGACTTGGCTGCCGGTCATAAAAAAGGTGACACCCGGAGCATGGTTGACTGCCTCGGTGTTCATGGATCGGATGACGCAAATTTCATCGGCCAAGGAGCCAATATTGGGGAGCAATTCACTAAATTCGGTTCCGCAGGCACCGTGCTTTTGGAAGGGGCGGATGGCAGGAGTGATCGGCCATTTTTTCGAACTGGCTGTCATGGTGGAAAGACGCGTGGTTCCACGGATGCTCTCGGGGATGTCCTGCTTTGCCATCTTGTGGAGAAGCGGTTTGGGATCAAAGAGATCGACGTGGGAGGGGCCTCCTCCTTGCCATAAACACACCATCCGTTTTGCCTTGGGGGCGAAGTGCGGGAGGTTTGCGAGGCCGCCAGTTGCGATTGAGCCGGTGAGTGTTTCGCTCGCGGCTGTCTGTGCGCCGAGGCTTTCGCGAGAAAGAAGGGATGCGAGTGCGAGGCCTCCGATTCCTTGGCCGGCCGAGCCGAAAAGCTGTCTGCGAGTGACCCGCTGATGGTTGGTAAAGAGTTCCTGAAGCATCGGAAGGAAGAGGGGTTGGGAGTTATTCGCGGGTGAGCGCCTCGTCTAGGTTGAGGATTCCGAGACAGATTGAAGCGAGTGCAGCGTGGTCGGTGGTTGAAATCTGAGGATTCCGCGGCGAGTTTCCGACGGAGAGGACTTTGGTTGCGGCATCGGGATCGGATTTGAAAATGGTGCGTTGCTTTTCGAGGGCTCGAAGGAGGGTTTGGATTTCGCGATCTGACGGTTTTCTTGTCAGGACCCGGCGGAAGGCAAAGCGGATTTGGTCTTCTGATCCTGGATGGTTGCGGATTGCGTTTTCGGCGAGGACACGAGCTGCTTCCACCCAAGTCGGGTCGTTCAAAGTGGTGAGGGCGTGCAGTGGCGTGCTAGTGGTGGCGACTCGGACTTTGCAGGTCTGTCGGTTTGAGGAGTCAAACATATTGGCGGGGCCGATCGTACGGCGCCAAAATGTATAGAGGCTTCTTCGGTAAAGGTCCTTTCCTGAGGATGCGGGATAGGTGAAGTCGCGTTCTTTGGTGATGGCGAGGGTTTCCCAGATGGCGTCTGGTTGGTAAGGATAGACGGGTTTTCCGCCGATTGTTGGATTTAGGAGGCCGCTTGCAGAGAGGGCCACATCCCGCAGGATCATCGAGGGAGCTCGGAATCTTGCGCCGCGTGCGAAGAGGCGGTTTTCGGGGTCGCGCTGGATGAGATCGCGGGACGCACGGCTGGTTTGGCGGTAGGTGGCGCTTTGAACAATGAGGCGGCACATGGCTTTCTGACTCCAACCCTTTTCGCGAAATTCGACGGAGAGCCAGTCGAGTAACTCTTGATGCACTGGCATTTCGCTTTGGACTCCAAAATCTTCGGAAGTTTTGACGAGACCCAACCCGAAGAACTGTTGCCAGAGCCGGTTGATTTGAACGCGCGCTGTGAGCGGGTTTTCTGGGGTGAACAGCCATTGTGCGAAGCCGAGTCGGTTTTGTGGAAGTTCTTTCGGGGGAGCCGGTAAAAACGAGGGAGTGGCGAAGGCGATCTTGTCTTTGGGTTGTTCGTAATTGCCGCGGTTGAGCACGAAAGTGTCCCGAGGTTTGTCATCGCGCATGACCATGATCCGAGGCACTTCGTCCTTTTTGTAGGAGTCGATTTTCTTTTTCAGATCATCGGCCTTTTTGGATGCGGGATCGCGGGCGGCAATTTTTGGCCAAACCTTGCTGTCAAAGGTGCCTCGCAGGCCACGATCAAGCGTGGTGGCTTGCTCTTTGGAGAGATCCTTTTCCGGAATTCGTAGCAGGGGTGTGAGGGTTGCAGGCAGGGTCCGGCCATC
>CANFNA010000075.1 GCA_947448395.1 Chthoniobacteraceae bacterium | reverse complement strand
CCCTCGAGGGCCGTTACGCCTGAAGTCACTCCGACGAGTGCCGCCAAGTGTCCGCCTGCAGATGACCCCGCAATCGCGATGCGGTTGGCTGGGAATCCGAGGCGGCCAGCTTCAGCTCGCAGAAAGCGGAGCGCAGCCTTGATGTCTTGCACATTTGCAGGAAATGGCGCTTGAGTGCTGAGTCTGTAATCGACGCTCGCCACAGAGAATCCCTGTCTGCATAAGCCCGCGATCGGGCAGTCGGCGCGACTGCCGCTGCTCCATCCGCCGCCGTGGACATAGACAACCAATCCGATGCACGGTCCGCTCGGTTGATACAAATCCAGTTGCATGGGATTCCCGTCGATCCTCGCATACTCGATGTTGCGAATGACGTCTGCCGCCAAAGGGCTCCCCCCAAGAAGATAGAGGAGAAGAAGATTTTTGATCACAAGGGGGAAGCGCATTCCCAAAGCAGAGAGATCGCTGAGCCTCAGTGCAAGTGCCCGCTCTCAAATCGCAAGGCATCGAAGAAGTGCTTCCGGTGCCACGGTCCTAAAGATGGCTCAGGAGCATTTCGAGTGTGAGGAGACTGTAGGCGGTCACGAGAACCGGATCCTTTTCCATCCACCGCCCAGTGTCATTGACCCAATATCCATCCGCTTCCTGGCGGTTGATGAGCGCAATTCCGAGCTCATGACTCCAATTCTGAATCTTTCCTCTGGCTTCAAAGGTATTGCTGCCAGTTGCCGCCAGGGCCTTGGACATCAGGTGATAGTAATAAAAGAGCCCCTGTTTTCCGAGCCCGGGATTTTCCGCGAGGGTGTAGTTGTTTTGGAGCCACCCCAAGGCAGCTTTCAACCGAGGATCATCCTTTGGGAGGTCGGCGTAGATGAAGGAAAGCAGTCCTGCGTAACTCATGGTGCCGGAACTACGCAGGGCTTTTCGCCCGCCTTCCTCTTCAATTTCGCCTGCATTGCTGAACCCTGGGTAATAGACGAACCCACCGCGCTCCGATGGGCTTATCGAAACCCACGGTTGTGGATTGGTTTCTGGAACGTTTTGGCAACGGGAGATGAAGGCGATCGCG
Source organism: Chthoniobacteraceae bacterium (assembly GCA_947448395.1). GTDB lineage: Bacteria > Verrucomicrobiota > Verrucomicrobiia > Chthoniobacterales > Chthoniobacteraceae > Chth-196. The sequence goes on along the minus strand of CANFNA010000075.1, from coordinate 12,209 downwards.
GCCTTCCAGTCCAGAGAAGTGAGAGAAGGCGGTTGCTCACGCGCTTTTTCGGCAAGCTCATACGCACGCAGGGCCTCTAGAGAAACAACGGTGTTATCGAGGTCCGGATGCTGGCGCTTGGGACTTACGCCAGTGGGGCCATATCCGATCCCTCCATCGAGCTCCGGGCGGATCATCTGCGAGGCTTGTTGGTGGACGAGAAAGTCGTGGGCTTTTCGGGTGAGGGTCTGATCGGTTGGGTCGTTGTGTTGCAGGAGGGCGAGTAGGGAGATGGCGGTGTTATAATTGCTAAGACCCTCTGCGTAGATCCCTCCATCTGCCTTGGCTTGACTGCGCAGGAAGCGGAAACCTTTTTCCATGGCGGCTTTTTCTTCAGGATGGTGGGAGAGACCGGAGCGTTCGATTGCAAGCAACGCCAAAGCGCTCAATGCGGGCGTGCGTTCTTCACTCCAAGCTCCCGAGTCTGTCTGTCTGGCCCTTAGCCAGCGGGTTCCGCGGGTGATCGCAGATTCAACTTCCAAACGAAGGGATCCGTTGGCCTGAACCGTCGGCGGGATCGACGCAGCCCAGGCGCGGGGCCCTTGGTTCAAGGGTAGGAGAACTGCGAGGAGCGGGATCGTGAAAAACCGAGAATCCATGGGGTTAATGGGGAAGCAAAGGGGAGAGCGGAGTTGCGACGGGGTGCCAAGGAGAAGGGTTATTGCGCGCCCCAGACTTGCTGTAAGACCCGGAGCATCGTTGGGTCATGATGGGTGAGTTCGCTTCGATTGAACGGGTAGAAATCGTTTTGTCCGAAAAAGGACTCGGTCGATTCTGCGAAGTATTCCTTCTCGTTATTCATGGCGTAAGCCTTTTCTGGCTTTGGAAGAGTGCCTTGATGATCACGACGGAGGACGGAGTCGTAGGAGTGACTGTTCTTGGCTTTTTTGTAGGCCGCCAAGATGTCGGGTTGATCATGTCCGAGGACTTGGTCGTGATACGCGTGGGCGAGTTCATGAAGGGTCAATAAGGGCATTCGGAGAACCTCCTTTTCCAAAATGGAGACATTGGTGAATTCCACGCCCTTCGCCATGCTGGGGTTCCGTCCGTGCGATTGAAGCCAACCCGCGCTGGGGTGGTATTCGGCCTTGGGCGGTGTGTTCGGGTAGGCCGGAGAAATCCAGAGGTGAACCTTCTTGAGCGCAATGAGCGCTTTGCTTGGAACAACTTTTTCAATCACATCCATCTGGCAGGAGATGAGCTCCAAGCCTCGTTCCGTTGCGGTTTTGTTTTGCTCAGAAAGGAGTTCGAGGCGGATATGAACATTCCATCCATGCACCGAACGTTCCTCGTATTGTGGTTCGGCTGGTCTCGATCCTGTGGTGTCTTGGGCGATGCTTTTTGATGATCAGAGCATCATCATCATCACAGCGAGAAGCAGGGGGGGGCGACGCATGGATCAAGAGTGGCCGAGCAGTCTCCGCAGGCAAGCCTGAGAGTAGGCATGGCAGCTCTAGAGCGAGCTGCCATGCCACACCCAATAGGCTCGATGACGACTATTTTCGGGCCGTGACGTTCTGATTCAGATCGAAGCGATCCAGATTCATCACCTTGTTCCAGACGGCGACGAAGTCGGTTACAAACTTCTGTTGCGCATCTTCAGAGGCATAAGCCTCGGCAATGGCACGAAGTTGAGAGTTGGATCCAAAGATCAGATCCACGCGGGATCCAGTCCATTTGACTTCTCCTGTTTTGCGATCTTTTCCTTCGAAGAAATGTTCGCAAGCAGGGGACTTTTTCCATTCCGTGCTCAGGTCGAGGAGGTTCACAAAGAAGTCATTGCTTAATGCGCCTGGTCGCTTGGTGAACACCCCTAACTGAGGGAATCCAACATTCGTATTTAACACGCGCAGACCTCCGATCAGGACGGTCATTTCGGGAGCGGTAAGCGTGAGCCGATTTGCGCGATCCAACAACAGCTCCTCGGCGGGTCTGTCATGCTCATGACCGAAATAGTTCCGGAAACCATCCGTCTTCGGTTCGAGAACCGCGAAGGATTGCGCGTCTGTCATTTCCTGAGAGGCGTCGGTCCGGCCGGGAGCGAAAGGAACCTTCACCTCCTGACCTGCCTTTTTGGCGGCGTCTTCCACTGCAGTGCAGCCTCCGAGAACGATCAAATCGGCGAGGGAAATCTTCTTCCCTCCAGGCTGAGCTTGGTTGAACTCCTTTTGGATTTTTTCAAGCCCCTGCAAAACCTTCGCGAGTTGTTGAGGTTGGTTCACCTCCCAATTTGACTGAGGCGCAAGGCGGATCCGTGCTCCATTCGCTCCACCTCGCCGATCGGTGCCGCGGTAAGTTGAGGCAGAGGCCCATGCGGTCGATATGAGTTGGGAATTGGAGAGGCCAGAGGCTCGGATTTTTGACTTGAGAGAGTCAATTTCCTGCGCCCCAACGAGGGGATGATCCGCTTTAGGGACTGGATCCTGCCAAAGCTGGGGTTCCGGCACCATTGGGCCAAGGCATCTCGAGATCGGGCCCATATCGCGATGGGTGAGCTTGTACCAAGCCTTAGCGAAGGCTTTCTCGAAGTCCTTGGGGTTATCGTGAAAGCGTTTGGAGATCTTTGCGTACTCAGGATCCATCTTGAGCGCTAGATCCGTGGTGAACATGATGGGAGCGTGCATCTTTGAGCGGTCATGCGCGTCGGGTACGGTTTTCTTTGCGGAGTCTCCTTTGGGAGTCCATTGCAATGCGCCAGCCGGGCTTTTCGTCAGTTCCCAGGTAAAATCAAATAGGTTTTCGAAGTACTCGTTGGACCACTTGGTGGGCGTAGACGTCCATGCGCCCTCCAGACCGCTGGTAATCGTGTCGCCTGCGTTTCCCTTTCCAAAGGTATTTTTCCAGCCCAGACCTTGTTCTTCAATACTGGCGCCCTCGGGCTCAGGTCCCACATGTCCTTTCGGATTTGCGGCTCCGTGCGCCTTTCCAAAGGTGTGCCCACCTGCGATGAGGGCGACGGTTTCTTCGTCATTCATCGCCATGCGGCCAAACGTCTCTCGAATATCCTTAGCTGCAGCAAGTGGATCTGGTTTTCCATTGGGACCTTCTGGGTTCACATAGATGAGTCCCATCTGAACGGCAGCGAGGGGATTCGCGAGTTTTCGGTCACCAGAATAGCGTTTGTCATCAAGCCACTTACTCTCTGGGCCCCAATTGATATCTTCCTGTGGCTCCCAAACGTCTGCGCGGCCTCCGGCAAATCCAAAGGGCTTGAAGCCCATTGATTCCAAAGCGCAATTACCGGCAAAGACCATCAGATCTGCCCAAGAGATTTTCTGGCCGTACTTCTTTTTAATCGGCCAAAGTAAGCGTCTCGCTTTGTCGAGGTTTGCGTTATCCGGCCAACTATTGAGCGGCGCAAAACGCTGTGTGCCATAGGAGGCCCCACCGCGTCCGTCCTCAACGCGATAGGTTCCGGCGCTATGCCAAGCCATTCGGATGAAGAGAGGACCATAGCTTCCATAGTCTGCGGGCCACCAGTCCTGAGACGTATTGATCGCTGCAATGACTTCCTTTTTCAGCGCTTCCAGGTCGAGTTTCTTAAACTCTTCCGCGTAATTAAAAGACTCACCCAATGGATTACTCTTGGAAGAGTTTTGATGCAAAATTTGGAGGTTTAACTGTTCCGGCCACCAGTCCCCATTTGACATTGCCCCGGCAGCGGTGTGGCGGTCCGAAACTGCCTTCTGGGTGCCCCCAATTACCGGGCACTTGCTGCTGTTTTCGGCTGGTTTGGATCCATTGCCTTGAGCCATTGCTGTGCCGCTCTGAACACTAATCCAGGTCGTGATGGCTAAGGCCGCCGCGATCCGAACCGGGGTCGTTGCCGTCAGAAACAGACGCGCTGGAGACTGCGCTTTTCCATGCCGGGAACAGGCTTTTGAAACGGAGGTTTCTGGGAGGGTTTTATTCATAGGGTTGCTTTTGGTTTTTCTATCTGGGTTACACTTCACAAATTGGATTCGTTGTTTCTCGGCATCTCAGTGCTCTCCGCGGAAACATGGGGCTGAACAGCACACGCAGGGCAGAAGCCCCAATAGATCACCTCTGCTTCATCAATCAGAAATCCGGCGCTGTCGGCAGGCGTGAGGCAGGGACGCTCCCCAACGGCGCAGCACACGTCGACGGTTTTCCCACAGCTTCGACAGATCAGATGATGGTGGTTGTCACCAACTCGATCTTCGTAGAGGGCGGGAGAACCTGCTGGTTGGATCCTGCGTAGGATTCCTCGTTCAACTAAGGTTCCCAATGAGTTGTAAATAGCTTGGCGCGAGATTGTTCCAAGTTCAGCGCGAACCTCTTCGGCAATGCGCTCGGCTGTGCTGTGTGGATGTTTGGTCACCGCGCGCAGGAGGGCCAGACGTTGAGCGGTCACGGGGAGTCCGTGATGACGGAGCGTGTTCTTTGGAGAGCCTTGAGACATTAAAGTACTAGAATTATTCAAGAACTGGACATTGTCAACTATGAGTCAGTGGGGCCAGTTTTGGATGGCGAATAAGATGATCCCGCCGATCCACCTCGCACATCCGAAGAAAGAGGGTGATGGAATGGGGCGAATGGGGCATTGGCGGGCGGTTCGGGCGGCAGTCTGCACAGGGGCGTTCTCTGCGAGGGCAGCGGAGTTGCTTTTCTCACGGCAAGGCTGGGGGCGCTCCGTTGGGGTTAGTCGACGAGAACGGGACTCTGAAAAAGCAGATTGAAAAGCGCGCAGACTCCGACTTTAGCGAAGACAGCTCCCGAATTCGCGTGTTGATGCTGGGGCACCAATTTCAAGTTCCAACCGAAGGCCAGGCTAAGGCTGAAGCGCTTTGTAAGCATCAGGATTTGGAGATTTTGGTAGTCACTCCGGATCGCTATTGCGAGGGGGAGACACACTGGCGGTATCCGGTTCCTCCGGCGACAACGGACTTTCAGTGGCAGGTCCAGAGAGTCCATTTTCCGTGGAGCGGGTTGGGGAAGTGGTATTTGCAATGGTATGCAGGCCTAGCCGAAACGGTTCGCAGATTTCAACCCGACGTCATTGATGTCTGGGAAGAACCTTGGAACCTCTTAAGCGCTCAGGTGTGCTTGGTCAGGAAACGGCATTGTCCGAGAGCCGTCTTAATCTCGGAAACAGAGCAGAACATTAATCGTGTGCTGCCACCGCCTTTTGAATGGTTTCGGAAGTATACCCTTCGAGAGGCGGATTTTCTCATAGGAAGGAGCCGGGAAGCCGTGCAAGTCGCAAAAAACAAAGGATATGAGGGACCCGCGCGCGTCGTGGGCAACGGGGTGGATACACAATTGTTTTCACCGCAAAATCGAGAAGCGTCTCGGGAACGATTTGGAATGACGGGATTTGCCGTCGGATATGCTGGCCGATTGGTGAGCGAGAAGGGGGTGTTGGATTTGGTTCAAGCCTTCGATGCATTGCCTTCGGATACTGGGCTCTGGCTTTGCGGGGACGGTGCGTTGATGAGTTCGCTGCGTGAGAAGGGCGACCGAGTGCATTTGATGGGTTCTTTACGGCGAAAGAATCTGGCGGAGTTTTTTAGCAGTATTGACGTACTCGTTTTGCCAAGCCGGACCACGGCGACTTGGAAGGAACAATTTGGGCGGGTCCTTATTGAGGCTCAAGCTTGTGGAACTCCGGTCATCGCATCGCGTTCTGGGGCGATTCCGGAGGTGCTTGGAAACTCTGCAATTCTATACACTGAAGGATCTATCGCGGAGCTTGCCGATGCCTTGCAGAAGTTGAGAGGAGACGCTGAATTGCGCCAAACGATGGCAGAGGCGGGTCGGGCGAGGGTGGGCGCATTTTATTCGTGGGACTCGATCGCTCTTCAAATGAGGGATGTGTATCGAGAGTGCATCAAGCGTAGTAGGTCCGACTCGAGGGCGTTTCCAGTTGCCAAGAGCCTTCGGTTAGATGGAGCAAAAGGAATGCAGGGTGGCGCTCAAGGGGTTTCCGAGAAGACGGATCGGTCTTAGACGAGGGATAAATCAGCGAGGTTAAAAAAGGGGGATTTGGCGGTATGGAAAAGGTGAGAACAGTGGTGCTTTTGAATCATACGGCCGTTTTGGGAGGAGCCGAGTTGGCGCTAAAGCGTCTGGTCGCCTCCATAAATCGGCGAACCTGGTGTCCGGTCCTTGTGTTCGGGGAGGATGGACCTGCGGTGGACTTGATGCGGGGAATGTCGGCGGAGACTTATGTTTTGCCGATTGGAAAATCGCTGGCCAATACGAGGCGAGAATCGCTTTCAGCAGGTGGGATGCTGGCATTTTCGCGCGTTCGAAACTCCGTTGGGTACACGGTTCGTCTGGGGCGTTTTTTGAGGGAGCGCGCGGCGGATTTGGTGCACACCAACTCTATGAAGGCACACGTGCTTGGGGGATTTGCCGCCAAGCAAAGGGGATTGCCGGTGGTATGGCATTTGCGGGATACGATCGCAGAGCCGGCGTTGCCGAAGGCTGCAGTCCGGTATTTTCGGTTCCTCGCTTCGCGTGTTCCGGATGCGTTGATCAGCGTGTCAGCGAGTGTGGGGCTTTCTGCGCTTGGGAACGTGGATGAGGACCGCTTTACGGTGATCTATGATGGTTTGGAGGATGATGCTTTTGAGGTGATTCATGTTCCGAAGGCGGACTCCTCGGTTTGGAAGGTTGGGATTGCGGGACGGCTAACGCCGTGGAAGGGGCAGCACGTGTTTTTGGAGGCGGCGGCTCTGTTATGCGCCAAGGGTTATCCCATCCATTTTGAGATTCTCGGGGGAGCTTTGTTTGGTGAAAAAAGTTATGCGGATGGGTTGGTGAAGCAGGCGCAGATGCTGGGATTGGATGGGCGGGTTTCTTTTTATGGGATGGTCAGCGACGTTTCCAAGCGAATGCGGGAGTGGGACGTGTGTGTGCATGCGAGCACCTCTCCAGACCCTTGCCCCAATGTTGTTCTGGAGGCGATGGCCGCTGGGGTTCCTTTGGTGGCGACTGCCGGAGGAGGGGTTCCGGAGCTGTTGGAGAATGGGGACTGTGGCGAGTTGGTTCCCATGGGTGACAGCACAAAAATGGCGGTGGCTATTGAGCGTCTTCTCTTAAACAGGATCCGTCGTGACTCCCTCAGCCATAAGGCGCGCGAGAGAGCACTTGGTCATTTTCGATGTGATCGAGTAGCGCGCGAAGTCGAGGAAGTGTGGACGAGGGTTTTAAAAACGCGCGGTTCAAATGGGCACAAGTGGCCGTGGATCGAGCAGGGATTGTCTCCAACTAAAGAAAGGACGCGGGAAGAAATTCTTCGCTGATGACGGACCACCTTAATCGTGCTCAAAGCTTAGAGCCTAAAAAAACAGAGGGATTGGGAGAGGAGGGCTCTGTTTGCTTTCCAGAGCGGGAGGCCGGGGTTTGTTTGCCGGATAAACGTGTTTTTCAGAGGGCAGGTCCTGAAACGGAGATGCCGTTTTTTTGGGGAAAAACTGCCTTGGATCCACAAGCGAGATGCGCGGCACAGGAGGAGGGATTGGATAATGGATGCCTGCCGTTGCCTAAAAAGGTAGCCATCATTCACGACTGGCTTCCGGAGGTGGGCGGGGCCGAGATGGTGTTGGCTGAATTGGTAAAAGTTTTTCCTCAGGCGGCGTTGTTCAGTTTGATTGATTTCATTCCGGAGGCAGAACGAGGATTTCTAAAAGGGAAAAGCGTCCAGACGACTTTTCTGCAGCAATTACCGGCGGTGCGGAGGTTTTACCGCTCTTATCTTCCGCTGATGCCCTTGGCGGTTGAGCATATTGATCTTTCTTCTTACGAGATGATCCTTTCCAGCTCCTATGCGGTGGCCAAAGGCGTTATCACTGGGCCTGAACAATTGCATCTCTGTTACTGCCATTCACCGATTCGGTATGCTTGGGATCAGCAGGAGCAGTATTTGTTGCACAGTGGAAATGCTTCTGGATTGAAAGGTTTTATAGCGCGCGCTCTTTTGCACTATATCCGGATTTGGGACTCACGGACCTCGAACGGGGTCGATGCGTTTGCGACAAATTCTAGGTTTGTTGCGCGAAGGGTCTGGAGAGTCTACCGCCGCCGTTCACGGGTGATATATCCGCCAGTAGAAATTGGAGCAGTACCTGAAGGGTCGGGCGAAAGCGGAAGTTATTATCTCAGTTTAGGCCGATTGGTTCCGTACAAGCGGGTGGATCTGATTATCGAAGCATTTAGGCGGATGCCGGATCGGGAGTTGGTTGTGATTGGGGAGGGGCCTGAGAGGGCACGACTCGAAAAGAGCCTGCCGAAAAATGTCACGATGCTGGGTCGCCAATCGCGAGAGGTGGTTTTGGCGCTTTTGAGCGCTGCGCGAGCCCTTGTGTTCGCGGCGGAAGAAGATTTTGGAATTGCGCCAGTGGAGGCGCAGGCTTTGGGGACGCCGGTGATTGCGTACGGCAAGGGTGGGGCGCTCGAAACGGTGGTGCCGACGAAAACGGGGGTCTTGTTCTTGGAGCAGAGTGCCGAGTGTTTAATTCAGGCGGTGAAAGAGTTCGAAAACCTTTCCTTTGATAAACGAGTGCTGAGGGAGCACGGTGCCAGATTCGCTCCTGAGCGCTTTCGTCGTCAGTTGCGCGAGTGGGTCTCTGATAAGTGGACGCGATTCCAAGCGCGAGAAGAGAAGGCAAAAATGCGAGGTGTCTCAGAAGCGTTTTAGGCAGGGAGTTCCTGAGAGGTCAGGGGAGGAGAACGAGATTTCCCAAAGCCCCACGAGTCATGAGGAGCTCGTGGGCTGCCGATGCTTTTTCTAGGGGAAAAGTTTTGCGAATGACCGGTCGAATGGTGCCATCCGCCAAGGCACTGTAAAAATCACCGAACACTTTGCTGACGATTCCTCTTTGTGCGTTAAACCACATCACGCCGCGAATGTCGGCATCGCGCAGCATGATTTCGCGGGGTTGAATTTGGACGGGTCCGCGACTGCCTACCACGCAAACCACTCCCCCTGTGCTCAGGAGAGGCAAGTCGCGGCCCAGGTTGAGGTGAGCGGCCATTTCCAAGATCACATTTACCCCCTCTCCCTTCGTGGCTTGCATGATACCCTCTTCGTAGCCTGCTTCGTGATGGTTAAAGACAGCGTCTGCGCCCTGCTGCTCCAATAGCGTTCTTCCAGAGTCAGAGCCATACGTTCCCATCACAGTCAGTCCGGCTCGTTTTGCGAGTTGGAGTGCTGCCGTTCCGACTCCTCCCGTTGCTCCATGAATCAAGACGGACTGGCCCCGCTTCACCTTTGCTCGATGGAACAAGGTGTAACCTGCCGTTCCATAGGGAATGCCAAGACAAGCGCCCATTTCCGCCGAGGTTCCGGGCGGCAGGGGGTGGATCTGAGAGGGGAGGCACAGGCAGGCCTCTGCGTAAGTCCCCGTGAGACTTCCAGAAACAAAAACCGAGGCGCCTCGGCGGAGGCCCCTGACATTGGCTCCACAGGCTTCGACGACACCGGCTCCATCAAAGCCAGGGGTGTAGGGGAGTTCAGGAAGTCGCCCATACGCCCCCGAGCGGATGTAGGTATCCACAGGGTTTACACCAGTGGCATGAAGGCGAATTAGCACCTGATCCGCATTGGGGGCGAGGTCTGGAACAGACTGCAAGCGCAGTACTTCTGTGTCACCAAAAGACTCAACGACGATAGATTTCATAACAAACGGACTGAAAAGCAATGGAGCCAAAGGGGGAATCGGGGATAGGCTCCAAGTTTCCTTTCTATGTTACCCAACGAAATTGCCAAACAGGATCCGGTTCCCCAACAAGGCCCCTCAGGGCTTGAGCAGGCAGGGGTCATCGATTTTTTGGGGTTTAATGCGGATCAAAAGGAGGTCCTTCTGGTTTTGGTCGAGGGAAGACCGTGGGATCTCGAAAGTGATCAACCGTTTCAGCTCCAAGAGAAGCTCAACGCTTATCTGTCCTTTGTTTTGGACGGTGAAATGGTGGAGTCTTATCCAGGGTTTGTGAACAAACCGGTTCGGATTCGTTTGGAATGCGTGACGCCGCCTCCCGAGGAGTTGTACCCGTTTTTACAACTGGTGCATGACCAGTGTTCCCTTCAAGGCATAGCCTTTGAAGTGGAGGTGATGGGCAGGGGGTGTGGATGCGGAAAGCCTGCGGGAGAATGCGGGCGTCAGGAATAAAAGAATTCATACGCATTGCTTTCCAATTGCCGGCTTTTGGCTTGTTCGTGACTTTGTGGGACGGCGTGATTTCTAGAGGTCCGATGGCCTTAAAACTGCTCAATAGAGTGCAATCTTTTGGTGCTCGATTTTTGGTGAAAGGTTTTTTCGTCTTTTTTGCGCTCCTGTGGCTCATGATTGAGGGGGGCAGCGCGCAAGAGACGGTGCTTTTTTCGGGCGAAGCAAAACTCCGCGCGCACGCGGACGGCGGTTCCTATCTTATCTTGCAAGCGGCTCCGCATCGGATGGCGCAGGAGATTCCGCACCCGCTTCAGCTTGAAGTGGACGGCGTGCGCGTTGAGGGCCGCTACGAATTTGCGACCATCAAGGACGGAGTGCTGAGCTGTGGCGGAACGCTGCTGAGTGCCAGCGGGACGCGCTTTATTTTCCGGGATCAATATCGAGCGAGTCGGCCAGAAATATTTGAGCTTTCGCGTGAGGTCTTTGTCGCCGACGCCCAGCCAGGGGATGTGTCTTTCAATAGCGCATTCCAGATTTCCTTGGGGCAAGAAGCGGACTTTGAAAAACATGAATACTTTGTGCCTGCCGTCTGGTACCGAACGAATTTCGCGCCGCGCATCGCAGGGGAACTTGCCTCCGACCGAAACGACCGCGTCTTTCTGTTTCGAGAGGATCGCTTGCCACTTCCCGTGGTGGCCGCTCGCCATCTTGAATCAGGGACGACGGTCGCGCTGGTCCATACTGGGGCTGACCCATCGACATTCGCGGGGGATAAGGGCTTGGATCGTGTGGTCGACGAGCGGCTACAATTTGGATCGATTGGCGTTTGTCGTAGAGGCGACGTGTCGCTCATGTTTCTGTTCCCAGGTTCAGAGGGAGAGAAAAATCGAACGTCTTTCGCGTCCCCTCGCGGTTGGGCGCTTCGCAGCCATCCGGTGCATTCTGGTTTTATTCACCGATATAAGCTGAGTCTGCAATCCTCCCAGACCTCGTCGTATCCTGCTGCGGTTGAGCAAGCGTGGAGGCACGCCTTTGACGTTTATGGTCCCAAGGTCAGGCCAGTCAATCTGCCCGCTGCGTTTAACGGGCTTCTGGAAACACTCGACCACTATGCGGTTGGAAAGAATGAAGGCTATGACGCTCCGGGTTTTCCTTTTTCCGTGCTTTTGCCCGACGGCCAGGTGAGGGCCTACAATTACCAGATGGGTTTTATTGGGCGCCAAATTCCCAATGCTTTTTTTCTCATTCACGAAGGCTTGGAGCAGGGCCGAAAAGAGTGGAGCGAGAAAGGCGAGGCGATCGTTGATTTCTGGGCGCGTGAAAGTCTGTTGCCCGATGGGTTCCCTCGGACCTGGTATGATCCCAGCCGCGAGGTTGGCAAACGTGGACATTGGCGAGCGACGGATAACCGGCATGGAGGAATCGCATTGCGTGTTGCAGCCACAGGGATGGAGGGGCTGTTGGCTGCTTGGAATAAGATGCGCGAGCATCAGCAGGAAAGACCGGGATGGCTCGCAGCCTGTCGGAGTTTTGGGGATTGGCTGGTGGCGAATCAAAATGAGGATGGCAGTTACCACCTAGCCTACGAGCAGGGTTTGACCGCTGGGAAGCATCGGCCGACAGAAAAAAGTAAGGCGACCACGTCGAATTCCATTCGGTATCTGATCGAGTTAGCGCAGGCCACAAACGATGGACGGTATCTTCAAGCGGCTATCCGTGCGGGGGAATATTGTTTTGAGCAGGTGCACCTGAACTACTTTTACGCAGGCAGCGTTATCGACAATCCGGTTACACTTGACCGCGAATCAGGTCAGGAGGCCCTGTCTGCGTTCTTGGCGTTGCACGATGCAACCAAGGAGAAGCGGTGGCTGAGTGCGGCGGTGCAGGCGGCCGTTTACACAGCGACTTGGATGGTTGCCTACGAGGTGCCCGCCGTCGCGGACGGCCCAAAGGGATTTCCGGAGGGGCGCAGTGTTGTGGGTCAAACGTTGATTGCAACGGGGCATTCTTCGGCGGATCTCGGGCTCGCGTTTT
>CANFNA010000074.1 GCA_947448395.1 Chthoniobacteraceae bacterium | reverse complement strand
CTTCATCTCGTCGTGCCAACCCTTCTCGCCCTGCTTTGGGACGCTGAAAACCCACTCGTAATCCGCCCATTCTGTGGAGACCTCCCGTTGCATGGCGGGACTCGTCCAAAATGGCCTCTTTGGAACAAAACAATGCACTCCAACTTGTGCGCTTCCCGCGATGCTTGCGCGAAGCTTGGCGCGAAGTCGATAGGCCGCCCCACTCTCAAGCTCAATGTCTTCGCCAAATATAATCGGTTGATCCTTGCCTGAAGGGCTGCCTCCCTCTGCTGACAATGCCATCACTAACGTCTGATTTTTCACCTCGTTCAGGATCGCAGAAGACTCCGGGGTCCGTTTACTCCAACGCCATCCTTGAGGGGTCTCGCCCACTTTCCCAACAAATGCACTCACGAGATTTTTCCCAGTATCAGCGCCAAAGCTCCTCATGTTCGTCCTCACCTCACCGTTTGGCGCCCAATACAAATTATAATCAAATACGTTCTGATCAAATGGGACGCGCAACACGTCGAGAATCGGCGTCTGAGCGTTGGAGGATACGAGGATGTTTTTCTCAAAACGATTCCCCGCAATGAGAAAACCGCCTGGGCTCGGAAAATCCCGAGGATGCACGTTAATGCCACGAATTCCGACCCACTCCGAGCGCCCTGCAACCTCCTCATACCCCTTGGTCAAAGTCGTCAGATGCTGCTCCCAAAAACGGCCTTGGGTAGTCCATCCGTGATAATCAAACTGCCAGTCACGATTATCCGCAAAAAGATTGTTGGTTACGACGCAGTCCCGAGCGTTGTGCGCGTGCAGTCCTCCACGCCCACATCGGAGAACAATGTTTCCAATCACATCCACACCGCCAGTGTCATCATCGAGATAAATTCCCCATGCAAAGTGCGGGGTAACCGGCTTTCCCTCCCACATCGCGAATCCGGGGATATCGTGAATGTAGTTGTGATGAATGACCGTTCCACGCCCTGTCAGCCAATCCCGTCCATTGCTGTAGATCGCTCCTGTGTCCTCGGTTTCGAGACACACATCATGAATGTGATTAAACCCAATCTCATGCGCAGCTCCACCGTGACCAATTCCAAACCGTGGACCGTGGTGCACATGATTGTGTATCGCGCGGTTTCCAACGCCACGAAGGTTGAGTCCCAAGCCCTGTTTGTAAAACACCCCAAAATGGCTCACCTCGTTATCCTCAGCCACATTTTCTGCCTTCGTCAGTGACGCCATCACCCCGCCTGAAAGGACGATTGCGCAGTTTCCGACACCTTCGATCCGATTCCCTCGGACCACATTCTGGGTGCCATTCTCTACGTTCACTCCATGCCCTCCCCAGTCTCCGACGCTGCGCACATGATTGTTTTCAACGACGCACCGCGCGGTCTGGGAGAGATAAATCGCACTGGCGTTGCAGCCTTCCATGGTAAAGCCGCTCCACACGATATCGTGCGCTCCTTTTTCCATTTTCAACAACGATTGCGCCACAACCAAAGCGGCCCCTGATGGGTCTTTACCCTCTGGAGGCCAGAAATATAACATGCCTCCATCACGATCGAAATACCACTCTCCCGGAGCGTCCAATTCTTCGAGCGCATTCTGGAAATAGTACCGGTCAAAAAGTCGAATCGCGTAAGAACAGTCTTTGGCGAGCGTTACCTTGCGTGTCGTAGAATCAACACCATTGATTCTAACGCGATCATTCCACCAGTTGAACCTCGGGAAAACGGTTACTTCCACCTCCTCCGGCTTCGCCCACCCCCGCCAATCGCCCTCACGAACTTCAAGGGTCCGCTTGTCTTCTCCAGGCTTGTCCGCATACATCGGCCATCCCTCGCCCGACGCAAATGCCCAACCGCCAGAGGCGGGATTCTTTGCGTCGAAGTTCGGATACCGCGCTAATATCTGCCGCTGGCCATCAAATAAAACCTGCCTCACACCGCCCGCGATATTCTTCCCATCAGGAAAACTCGCGCGATAAATCTGCCCTTCCCATTTTGTCCAGCCATCCGGCTGCAACGCCCCACTGATAACGGGGGTCTCCCCAGCGTATGCACGCCATACGATGGGTTTTTCAAGCGTCCCTGAATCACGTGCCTCCAACTGCAGAGCGGTCTTTAGCGCATATCGACCGCCACGCACTGTCACGATATGCGGACCGAGATCCCCAAATTCGAGCGCCTTCCGAACCTCATCCCGCGCCCTTTGTAAGGACGCAAACGGCCCGTCTTTTGTAGCCGCACTTTGCGACGCTTTTTCTCCAGACCATGCGTCATCCCCGCTCGGAGAGACAAAGATTTCTTTGGCCGGAACGACGGCAGACAGTGATAGCAAAACGCTAATACTCGCCAGAGCTGGGGTGACATAACGCATCGCAAAACAATGCCCGTTTGTGACGCCCGTAGCAACCGCCGGAAACTATTTCCAGTCAGGCCTAATCAAACGCTAGCAAGAGCGCACAGACATTCAGCGTCCCTTTCACCACAAAAGAGTTGGGCTCCACAAACTCCGGAACCTTTGCTCCATCAGGAGATCGCTCCGAGCAATGAGCGTTCCCACCCGTCGGACCAAGCCCGTCCAGAGTCGGTCCTAGCCGATGAAGATAATTAGCGTCACTCAATCCTCCTCGCGAAACACATTGCGTTTCCAGCCCGAGCCCAGCCGCTGCGTGCGCCCATGCCTCCAAAAGAAATCTGTTCGTATCTGATTCCGGCCAGGCTGGCGAAACTCCAACGCACTCGACTGATATTCGGCATGCGTCGCCAAAGAAAGGCGCCTCCCCTAACGCCTCGATCCCACGCCTGCCCTCAGATAAAATCTCCGGTTCGAACGCCCGCAGTTCCAGTTCCAAAAAAGCTTCGTGGGGCACTCGATTGATAACGGTCCCCCCCATGATGCGACCGACATTCACTGTCAATTTTCGATCGTAATCCGTAACCGCCGCTGCTGCTTGAACGGCTTTAGCGAGCCCTACAATCGCATTCACGCCCTCCGCGTGATTGCTGCCCGCATGCGCCCCCTTTCCATGCGCATGAATGCGATACTCTGCGCGTCCTTTTCGGGCAGTCACAAGATGATAGGAGCAACCTTCCCGCGGCCCTCCCTCAAACACGAAAATCCCTTTGGTCCCAAGCGGACAGCGGACAACCACCTGCTTCGCAAAATCTCGTCCCATCACTTCCTCCGACGCGTTCATCGCAATCATCCAGCGAAAGCGGTTCATCCAGGCTGGAAACAACGTCCGAAGGACGGCAATCATCATCCAAATCAATACGGTGCCCCCTTTGATATCGACAGTCCCTGGACCGTAAATCCGGCCTTCTAAATCGCTTTCCAACCATCCGAAGCCCTTTCGCTTCTCCTCCTCCGGAGGGTAAACAGTGTCAAGGTGCGACACCAACACCAACGGCTTCGCTGCCGGATTTCCAAAATTCAGAAACAGATGCCTTCCATAAGCTGAATTCTCGGACTGAACCGTTTCCGATTTGAAACCAAACGGCTCAAAGGCTTCTGCAGTTAATTTCGCTAGGGCGTTCACACCTTCCGGATTGGCTGTAAAGCTGTTGATTTCAACCATTGCCCTGAGCAAATCCATCGCCTGAGGCATGAGCGCCTCAAACTCCGCAAAAACCAACTCAGGAGAAACGGATGCCATTCAACAACGATCCCGTTTTCGTGCACCAGGTCAACCCTGACTCTTCTTCGAGTGCCTTAATCAAAGCCCTATCCCACTCTTGTCAGGAAGCGAAAGCCTCCCTTCAGAATCATAAGCCAACCCTCTCTTATCGGATTCCTCGAGATACAGATGTCCGTCTAAATCGATTCCATCGACCTCTCCCGCAAGATGCGCTGCAGCGGTGACTCCGATCTGCGTTTCAATCATGCAACCCAACAATGTCCGGAGTCCACGTGTGCGTGCCGTAGTAACCATCTCAAGCGCCGCACAAATACCTCCGCACTTGAGTAGCTTTATATTCACGCCATCCACCAACTCGCCAAACACCTCAAGATCCTCAACCGACTGGATCGATTCGTCCGCAAATAAAGGCACCCGGCAATCTCCTAAACGCGCGCGAAGCGAGCGCCATCCGGCAACCCCTAGATCTGCGTGGATAGGCTGCTCCACAAACTCAATGCCATGCTTTTCCAAGATTGGAATGAGCAACGCAGATTCAGCCACCGACCAGCCTCCGTTTACATCAACGAACAGAGTGGTATCCGGGGCTTCACGTTTCGCCATTGCAACAATCTCCTCATCATATTTTACATCCCCACTGCCGAGCTTCAACTTGATCACCCCAAAGGACGCCGCCGTTAGCCTTACCTTTTCTGCAAACTCGTCCAATCGGACTGGGATCCCCAATGATCGGCACCCTCGTTTTCCAGCCGGATTAATGAGATTTAAAAATTTCCACAGGGGCACCCCAGCCAACTGGGCTTGGAGGTCATACCAAAGCATTTCCAAGGCCATGTGTGCCACCCGGGGCGGGTTCAGGAAGGACGCAGGAGTCCACCCATCACCCAAGGAAATGCTCGAGATCCAATGGGCAACATCCTCGGGACGGTCCGCATAGTACGGAACAAAAGGAGCCTCTCCACAGGCACCTTCCATCTCGAGGTGTAAAATCTCCCTTTCAGAGTAAACGCCGTGAGCAATTCGAAAAGGCTCCCGCAGTCGGACCGATCTCAACTCGGACTTCAACATGGATTTCCACAAATGGAATCACCCTCCATGTGTCGGTGCGGCTGCCGCTCCGGCACTTGCGGCACGCTCCCTCTTTTTTACAGTCTCGCGTGCTGCTGCGACCAAAAGATTACATGCCTCATGACAAAGGAGCGGAATTTCGCGGATACCACCTTCAAGGAGTTTTGATTCTGCACTGCATTTATCAGCAGGCATCAGTCGCAACGTCTGATCTTCTGCGAATTTCCAAAGCTGTCTTTTTGTGCAGTTCTCAACGGAGCAGGCGTTCGCAACCAACCCCTGCCCTTCCTCCTCCTGCAACCGCTTCGATGCTGCATACATACCCGTCTGCCGATCTAGGGTTTCTCTGAATGATACAGGCTGCAGTTCGTGCCTCAGATGACTTGCCCAAACTCCGAGCATCGCCGGATAAAACAAATCAAGGGCAGCTCTTAAATCCGCTATGTTCCGGATCAGCAATCGCCAGCCAGTCCGCAAATTCGGCGCGGATTTTAATGGACGAAACTCGCCATCGACGGTGGTGAGCGAGAGGTGTCTCGCATCGAAGGGATCTTCGTAATTTACGAGATCCATCCGCCCAAGATCCTCCACATGACGCAATTCAAACTCGCCGGAATCGAGTTGGGTAATCCGAATTTGCCCGATCTGCCGAAAGCCGTCCGCTACCCATACGGCAACCATTTGGTTTAAATTTCGCGCGTTCATTGAGCCGTATGGATCGCGTCAAAGGCAGCCACTTGGTCAAGAATCAGATCGGCAAACAACGGCTCGGTCCCAATTGAACTCGCAAAAAACAGCGATCGTCCACGCAAAGGATGAGGGTTCTGTCGAAAGACTTGTCGCTGGCTAGCTGCTAGCCCTGGCTCCTGCTCGATCCCTAAAAGGACTGGAATGTCCTGAAACGAGTGAAGTCCGTCTGCGATAAAAAACGGGACCACCACCACATTGGGCTGACTGGTATAGGTGTCCCACTCTGCAATCAGCGGGGCTTCCTCCATGTAGGCGTTGAATACTTCGGCGTAAATCCCAGTCTCGCGAATCCGGTCAACCTCTCGCTTTGCTGCGAGTGCGGAGTTGTCGTTTAAGTTTGTTCCATGCCCGACGATCAAAAGACTCGTCTCCGATGGAGGCACCCCTGGAGCGACTTCAGCGGCCCGTCGCAGGAGCAGTTCCGTCATGCGCACATGATTTCCAACGGGCTCGCAATATTTGAGTTTCTTTCCAGAAACCTCGCTCACCGGTCCTGTAATCCCCAACTCCCGCGGAATGACCGTACGAGTGAAATAGCCTTCGCTAATGAAGTTTGGAACGACGTAGACCTCATCGGAATCAATCATGTGCAACACTTGCCGAAGACTCGGCTCTTCTTTCCAAAACGCACTCACCACTTCAGCAAATCCGCCGCGACGTGAGAGAGTTTCGACGTGCTCCAAAGTTGGAGCACTCGAGTCCTGATTCACCGTGGACCCGTGACCGACAATAATCAATGCGCTGTCAGGCTTCGAAAGCATTCCCTCACCTTATTCCAGACACCTCAAAAGCAAACGCAAAACCAGAACCGAAACGAGCCCCCGTCGATTTAGAAATCCCACGGGCCCGCTTGGAGTCGTTCACATCAGCCACTAATCCCCCGAAGGCGCTTTCGAGGTACTCAATTCCGATTTCAAGCCCGTGATCAAGGTGTCCATCGTCGAGTAAACTCCGATCGATTCTGCATCCCAAGTCATGTCGAGCTCGAGCAGCGCGCCATCGACGTCATATTCCCCGGCAATCGTCTCAGGTGCCCCATAGCGGGCTGACTCCGAACCCGTTTCGACTCGCCCACTCACCACGAACGAGTTTACTGCACCGCCACTGCTCGATTGCATTGCCAGAGCCGAGAATTCACTTCGTGAGTTGCTTGCAGCCTCCTGCGAGCGAATGCTTTCAGCACTCCAGCTTTCCGATTGAGCTGGCAAGGACGCGTCTGTGGAATCCCACACCCAAACCGATCGCCCAGTCGCATGCCCGATCACATTTTTTGACGCATCGGTTACCCTGACGCGTTCAATGGCCCAATAACCAAAACGATCCTTGGCACTATCTCCATCAGCCGAAACCCCTGCGACACGATAAACCCACCAATCACTGAAATTCTCGGGGATAGAAGATGTTTCCACTCCGTTCGTAGTGCCTCCAACGGGACTCAACGTCAGCTTTGCAGAAACTTCTACAGCCGCATCAGGGTTGGTGGAGTCGGCTACACGAACCGTGTAAACCCCAGAATCTTCCGCAGTCACGCTGCTCTTCGTCAGACGCGCCGCCGTGGCGCGATTGCCTGTTGAGAGCTGCTTTCTGGACGATCCAGTTCCCGAGAACCAAGTGTAGGTCAGCGCTTTTTCAAACGTAGCGACTACCGCAAATGTCGCAGTTCCCCCGAGCGCAACGGATTGGGAAGCAGGCGCCACCACGATTTGTGGAATGCTGAGCACAGACAGGACTGCATTCCCACTTGCCGTTTCCGTTCCGTTGCTGACCTCCACCGAATAGGTCCCGGCATCGCTGGCAGACACTGGGTTAATCCGCAAACGTTCGGAGCTCTCGCTGAGCGCTCGAGGCAACGAGCCGATCGGTTTCGCTGGCGTGAACGTCCACTTGTAGGAAGTCGCCGTGCCTGAGCCAACGACTGAAGCAACGAGATTCACCCCGCCTCCCACCGCCGTGACCGGCGGCGCTGGAATGCTCACGGAGAGCTTCGGACTGACCGTGACCGTGGCAGGAACACTCGCAGCAGAACCCGCAGAGCCAGCAAGCTCCACCTGATAAACACCTCCGTCACTCAAGGCAGCAGAGGAAATCGTAAGCGTGCTCGTCGTAGCTCCTGAAACTCCAGAACCGTCCGCTACCGCCGTACGATTGGCCCCGAGAACCGTTCTGTACCATTGATAAGTCAACGCATTCGTCGCCACGACCTTGAGCGTGAGCGGCGAACCCTCTGTCACCGTTTTGGCCAGCGGTTGCGTGGTGATGGTCACTTTACCGGCAAGCGCCATGCTCTTCGTTTCACTGACCACAGTAGATCCGCTGGAGGTAACTTCGACTCGGTACTTCCCAATGTTGCCCTCTTTCACAGGCGAGATCGTCAGCGAATCTTCAGTCGCTCCCGAGAGTTTCTGATCATCCTTATACCACTGATACGTCAAAGCCTTGGAACTGGCGGCCTTCACTTGCAATTGAACCCCGTCATTCAGATTCACTTCGGCAGGCACCTCAAATGACTCGATCCTCGGTTCGACAGATACCGCGAAAGCAGAGCTATAAGCGAAGTTGGCCCCATCAGAGACCACAACGTCAAAAGCCCCGCCCGAGGTACTCCCAAGCTTTGTAATCGCGTACTGATCTGTACTCGCTCCCTCAATCGCAACGCCATCCTTGCGCCATTGATAAGTATAGGACCCCGCTGGCGTCACCCTTGCTACTAAAGCTAGAGCTGTCCCCGGCACTGCAATTGCAGGTGATGCAGAGCTTTTCCCATTGAGCCCGCCATCTAGATTAACGGTGAAGTCCCCAGGTTTCGTGACGGCTAGTGACACCGATGCACTCGTGACAGAACCCAAGTGATTGCCCACTTCCACGCGGTACGCGCCGCTGTTTGCCTGAGAAACGTTTTTGATCGAAAGCAGTTTCTCGTGACCAATCACCTCCGCGAATCCAATTCCCTTGTACCACTTGTAGGTGAGAGACCCTGCTCCAATAGCCTCCACGGTAAAGTTTGCAGATCCCGATTCCGACGCCGTCGCCGCCTTGGGTTGAGTTAAGATACGCGGTTTAAGCGCGACCTGCACACTCACCGGACTGCTGATCGCCACACCCCAGCGATTGGTTAACACAACATCATACTGAGCCGTATCCGATTCAGTGGCACCGGCGCTAAATGCGAGCTCGAGCTTTGCCGGTGTTTGATCCAAAGCGCCTTTGGTAACCATCCCCGATGCGATGAATGGGGATCCATTTCGACGCCACTGATACGTGAATGGCGCACACCCTTCCGCAGGCTCGACGCTCAACTTAAAGACACTTCCCTCATCTACATGCACCGTCCCCCCCGCATCCGTTTCTGCCGGTGCTGCCGCCAACGGAGTGGTCATTTCTGGGTTCCGGAATCCCGGCGCCGCCTTTACGGAAACACTCGCCACGTCGGCCCTGACAGGACCAGAAAAGGCGTTGCGCACCGCAATCGAATACGTTCCAGCATCGCTTGGTTGTACTTTGGTGAGTTTGTAAGTCACCACGGTCCCGCCCGAGAGGAGATTCGTTTGGGGCACCGACACACTGGTGAGCAGGGCTCCATTTCGATACCACTGAACCTCAGGTTGGAACCCGCTGACCGTCGCAGAAAGCACGGTTGAGTCTCCTTGCGCAAGCGTGACGGACTGCACTTTGTTGCCGTCCACAGAAACGGCGTCATTCACAGACACCTTGATCGGGTCGCTCACCACGCCTGCCTCTCCTGAAACACCTTTCTCGATTCCGAGAACAAGCACTTTGTAGAACGCTTCCTGCGCCTTGGTTATCCCTTTGATCGTCAAAGAGGATTGAACGGCCTTCGGAATCACCGCCCATGTCTTGCCCTTGAGGACATACCATTGGAACGCACCAGTTCCCCCATCAACCAAGTCGCCTGTCGTGATCGCCTTCAGCGTGACCGTGCCTCCGGGATTCGCGCGCGCACTCGTCAGATTAACCGGCGCAGACAATACTCCACCCGAGTAGATCTCACCTAAACCTCCGCTGCCCGCTACCACCAAGCTCCCTCCAGAGATCTCGCCGGAATATCCAGCCAACGAAACTGTCGCCGGTTCAAACACCCGAATCTCAGCAGGCTCCGTGCTCACCGTGCCGACTGGGTTGGTGATGTCGAGCCGGTAGTATCCAACGTCTTTCGCGGAGACCTTTGCAATCGTAAGATCAGGATTTGTGGCCCCTGGCACAGGATAGGAGGCCGACTGGAGATCCTGCTGATAGTACCATTGGAAATGCGTGTCTCGGTCTGTTTCGTTATCGGAAGATAGTGCAAGCGAGCCACTCAAGATCGCAGCACTCCCAACGTGCCTTGCCATGCTCCCGACAAGCGGGACTGGCTGTTTCAAAATGACAGGCAGTCCCACTACTTGGAGAAGCCAATTGACCGTCATATTCGAACTGCCACCCGTCACACTTGCAGAGTACCAACCAGTGTCACTCACTTCGACATTTCGAAGCGTCAGCGCAGAGGCGCTCTGACCGCGGGCCCGAGTGGAATCCAACGACCCACCAACGACCGTCCATGACGCGGTCTGATTATTGTTTGCATAGGACTGGAAGGTCGCAGTGTCCCCTTGGTAAACGCGGATACTCCCAGCATTGACGGTGCTACTAGTGAAAGTGTACTCGCCGGCGACCTGCACCTTGGCTTTGCGACTTTGAATTCGCGAAACCTCGGTGCCATTCACGGAATTCCGAACCACAACATCATACTCGCCGCTGCTGAACGCAGTCAGACGGCTCAATTTCAGATCTGCACCGGTCTGTCCGCTCATCGGGAGACCGTTGAATCTCCACTGATACGTCAAAACCCCATCGCCCACCGCATTCACACTCAGAATCACAGGGTTCGTCTGGTCACCCGACTTCAAAGCCAAATTATCACGAGGCTCGGAAACAATCGTGACCGGTTTGGATACGCCCAGAACAGCTCCTTGAGAGAGCTCCCCTTGCTCACTAACCGGGTTGCTGACCAATACCTGATAGGTGGCAGCATCCGACACCGCGACGGATGGAATTTGGAACTGGCTATCCGTTGCGCCTGGTATCCGAATTCCATCACGAAGCCACTGGTAACGAATTGGGCCGTCGCCCTCTGCGCTAACACGGAATGCCGCCGATTTACCGGGCGTCATTGCCAAAATGGAAACCGGTTGCTGGGTGATTTTAGCGGGCAACTTGACCGTAACCTTCGAGACCGTACTCGCAATTCTAGTTTTACCACCCGGTGCCGTGACCACGACTCGATATGCGCCTGCATCCGAGACTTTCACGGGATTAATGCTCAGAGTGCTTGCAGTTCCTCCTAAGATGGAAGAGGAACCCGATTTCGACTCAATGACCCATTGATAGGTTTCTCCTTGATCCGGGGTACTGACCGCAACCGAGAGTTGCAGACTCTGACCTAGATTGGCCGCGAGTTGGGCGATTGGCTGCGTCACAATTCTAAGAGCATCCACCACCTTGAGCGCGACAGCCTCACTCGTGACACGAGCAGTCGGGCCGCTCACGACGACATCGTACTGTCCAGCCTGGGCGGAGAGGACCGAAACAACGTCCAAACGGGAACGCGTCGCTCCTGCTAGATTTGTCCCGTTGAAACGCCACTGGTATGTGAACGGCCCATCACCAGAGGCTGCAGCGTCCAAGATCATCCGTGTGCGTGCGGTGAGGGCCAACCCTCCGACCGGAATCGCAGCACCATTACCTTTAAGGGCAACCGAGATAGCAGGAGTGACCGTAAGGGCCACCTGCTGCGTACTCGATCCATTTTCATCCGTCACCGTCAGCTGGTAAACCCCAGAGGCACTGGCGCGAACTCGATCCAGCCGCATCACGCCCGACGCATTGTCCACTATCACGCTCATGGCAGAATCGGTAGCCGTCTCCGGATCTGTATGAGTGCTTTGTTCAACCGCAACTCCCGAGACCATCTTGCTCCATCGATAAGTCATCGTCCCGCTGCCTTGAGCCACTGGCGCAAATAAAACAGATTGCCCCACTCGGACATTCTGGGTCGCCATTTCCTGAATCTGCGGAGGCCCAGTCACCGTAATCAAACTTGCAGGACTCACAATCCGAGCCTTCTCAGCACCGTCCAGAACCGCACTGATCACAACGTCATAAACTCCCGGAGTTTTCACTGGGTCCGGAGCAAGAACAAGCGCTGAACCAACCGCGCCTGCAATCGTCTTCCCATCTTTCCGCCATTGATAAAGCAACGTGAAGTCGCTCTGGGAAAGTGTTGGCGCCATAATCGTGATGGAACCACCGTTAACCACGCCTTTGGCAGGGAATCCGGCCAGAACCGTTTTCCCATTCTCTGACTCTCCGAACGCAGGCGCATTCTCGGCAAATGCGAGTCCCTTGAACTCTGTCAGGGTTGCCACCGAACTCTTCAGCGAGCCCGAGTCATTGGATACAACGACATGGAAGCTCTGCTTGAATTGCTTGACGCTTGTCAGGACATAGTCGGCACTTGCGGCACCGGGGATCTCAACCCCATCGCGATACCATTGGTAAGTGAGATTATTGCCGCGTGCGCGAATTTTAAAACGCGCCCCATCCCCCTTGTTCACGATCTGATTTTTGGGTTGTTCCAGAATGACCGGCGGTGCGTTGACCGTTAGTGTCGCAGGAATACTGACCTGCGTGTTGGCCGCATTACTGACTACCACATCGTAACGACCCGCAGACCCCAGATCGGATTCAGAGCCCGGATCTGCAGCCTCAATCTTCAGAGTCGCCGTCGTCGTGCCACTGACTCCACTTTTTCCATCTGCCAAAGCGACACCGTTCTTGCGCCACTGATAGCGAAGCGAAGACCCGCTAGCCTCCACTGAAAACACGATCGGATCTCCAGGTTGCGCATTTTTGACACTGCTTGGATGCCTCGTAATGGAGACTGGCGAAAGCACCGACACCTCCACACTGGAGCTGATCACCTTGCCGGCAACATTGCTCACAATCACACGATACGTTCCGGCGTTCTGGACGGATGCAGAGCGAATTTCATACGCGGCGTCCGTGGCTCCCGAGATATCTTTCTCGTTCTTCTGCCACTGGTAACGGAGCGATGGCGTACCACTCGCCACCACAAACAAACGAGCAGGGCTTCCTTCCACCAACGCGGTGTCCACGGGCTGAATATCAATCGCCGCGGCGACAGTTTCCGAAAGCTTTGCAGGTGCGCTCACCGAAGTGCCGAATGCATGCGAGACCACCACATCGTAAACCCCCTCACGCCCACTCGAGTCGAGGACATAGAGCTCGGAACTGGTAGCTCCACTGATTGGAGCACCGTTCTTGCGCCACTGGTAAGAGAGTTCCACTCCCTTTGCTCCCACGGAGAATACGGCAGCATCACCTGGGTTCACTGTTTGAGACTGCGGTTGATTCGTAATGACCTCCGCATCGCGAACGATCAGAGTTGCGATATCACTCGCAACGGAACCACGTTCATTCTTGGCAATCAGACGGTAGGCGCCGTCATCGCTCAACTTTGAACTGCTCAGCTGCAAAGTATCAGAAGTCGCTCCCGAAATTGGCGACCACTGTCCACTGCGACGTCTTTCCCACTGGAGCGAAAGGTTTCCACCTCCTTGAGCCGCCCCTTTAAGAATGACAGGCGATCCTGCCATCACGGAGGCTGATGCTGGATGCTGCGAAAAACTCGCAGGCGTCAGGAGCTGGAAACTAACGGGTTCACTCACGGTCACTCGAGGAGCAATTCCTTCAGCCACGGCCGTCACCTCGACCTTGTATTGACTCAAACTATCCGTCACAGGCGCATCCCAAGAAGCCTCAGTGGAAAGAACCGTGCTTTCAGCCCCAACACGGAACCACTTGTAAGACAGGACACCCAAGGTATCACCATTCAAGATCGCCTTCAGGCGCACCGAACTGTTTCCATTCTGATCGGGAATCACGCTCCTGTTGCCGGCCGGACTCACCGCCACCGATATCTGG
>CANFNA010000073.1 GCA_947448395.1 Chthoniobacteraceae bacterium | reverse complement strand
GCAGGAACACATTTTGGGCCCGGGTAAGCTGCTGCGACGCGCCATTGAGGCAGATCGCATTTCCTCCATCATCCTCTACGGCCCGCCCGGAACCGGAAAAACGACACTCGCCCAAATCATCGCTCAGACCACCCGCGCATTCTTCGAACCCCTCAGTGGCGTCGAGAGCTCCGTCGCTGATATCCGGCGCGCCATTCAGACCGCCTCCGAGAGGTTTCGCGCAAACCGCGCCCGCACCATTCTCTTCCTCGACGAAATCCATCGTCTGAATAAAGCCCAGCAGGACGTCCTTCTTCCGGACCTCGAACGAGGAACCGTCCGCCTCATCGGTGCCACCACGCACAATCCGTATTTTGCTCTCACCTCGGGCTTAGTATCTCGCTCTCAGATTTTTCAGCTAGAATCTCTTTCCCTACCCGACCTCATTGGTTTGCAACAACGCGCTCTTGCCGATTCAGAGCGAGGACTCGGGCATTTGAACATCCGTGCGGAGGCGGAGGCCCTCGAACATCTTGCCAAGCACGCCGAAGGAGATGCGCGCAAATGTCTGAACGCACTCGAACTAGCCGCCCTGACGACGGCGCCAAACGAGCAGGATGTCATCATCATCGGCCTCGCTGAGGCGCAGGAAAGTATCCAAAGAAAGGCCGTTGTTTATGACCGTGATGATGACCAGCACTACGATACCATCTCCGCTTTCATCAAAAGCGTCCGCGGATGCGATCCAGACGCAGCGCTCTACTGGCTAGCTCGGATGCTCGTGGCGGGTGAGGATATTCGATTTTTAGCACGCAGATTGGTCATCCTCGCCAGTGAGGACATTGGCATGGCCGATCCGCAAGCGTTGCCTCTCGCCGTTGCGGCTCAGCAGGCAGTGGAATTCGTGGGCCTGCCGGAGGCTCAAATCCTTTTGGCGCATGCCGCCGTGTATCTCGCCACCGCGCCAAAGAGCAACAGGGCCTACGCTGGAATTGTCGCCGCCCGACAGGATGTGGAAAATGGCCTCACTCTTTCGGTTCCCAAACACCTCAAAGACACCCACTACTCGGGGGCTCAAGCACTGGGGCACTCAGGATACCAGTACTCTCATGACTTTGAAGGAGGCTACGTTCCGCAGGCCTATCTCCCAGAGGGGCGCTGTTATTATTCACCCACCGAAAATGGGGCGGAGCGCAGGGTCAAAGAGCGCCTCGAATACTGGCGAGCTCTCTTTGAGGCCTCCCAAAAGAAGCCAACCGGAAAAACCGAGTAGCTCTCGATTTAGCTTTATCCCATCCACCCTTGAGCCGTTCCGTTCTATGGCCTCATACTCATCTTTATGACCAGTTCTTCCCACTTTGATCCAATCGATGAAGTCCTCGCGGACATCCGCGCCGGAAAACTGGTGGTGGTCACGGACGATGCAGACCGCGAAAATGAAGGCGATCTGGTTCTGGCGGCGGAAAAAGTCACCTCGGAAATTGTTAATTTCATGGCCACTCATGGCCGTGGTTTGATTTGTGTGCCGATCACTGAGGAACGCGCTGAACAACTCGGCCTTCAAAGCATGGTGAACCAAAACCGTGAGAGCTTCCGAACCGACTTCACGGTCTCTGTGGATGCTACCCTAGGAATCACCACCGGCATCTCAGCGCCCGATCGGGCGAAAACCATCGCCATTCTGGCAGATCCCAACTCTAAACCCGAAGACCTCGTCCATCCCGGACATATCTTTCCCCTGCGAGCAAAGGCTGGAGGCGTTCTCCGTCGAGCCGGCCACACAGAAGCGTCCGTTGATCTGGCCCGCCTCGCAGGCCTCAACCCCGCCGGCATCCTCTGTGAAATCCTCAATGCCGATGGAACCATGTCCCGACTCCCGGAACTCATTGAGTTCAAACAAAGACATGGACTCAAAATGTGCAGCATTGCCGATCTGATCGCCTACCGGCGCTCAAGTGAAAAGCTCGTCGAAAGAGAAGAGGTGGTCCAACTCCCCACGGATTTTGGGGACTTTCAGCTACACCTCTATCGAAGCACCCTCGATAACGCCCACCACCTCGCTCTGGTCAAAGGGGATCTCACTTCCGTGGAATCTCCACTCGTGCGAGTCCATAGTGAATGTCTCACGGGCGATGTTTTTGCCTCCCGCCGCTGCGACTGCGGTTCCCAACTCCATCAGGCTATGGGAATGATCGAAGAGGCTGGGTGCGGGGTCGTTCTCTATATGCGCCAACAGGAGGGCCGCGGAATTGGCCTTCCCGCAAAAATCCATGCCTACAAACTTCAGGAAGCTGGCCTCGATACCGTCGAGGCCAATCTCCGACTCGGCTATCCAGCAGAATTGAGAGACTACGGGGTCGGCGCACAAATTCTCGTGGATCTAGGAATCCGCAAAATGCGTTTTCTGACCAACAATCCCAAAAAAGTCATCGGCCTTGAGGGATACGGAATGGAGATTTCCGAGCGCGTTCCGCTGCGTTCAGATCCAAACCCCCATAACGAACGGTATCTCGAAACGAAAAGACTCAAGATGGGACATCTCCTCTAGCCCTCTGTGCATGCCCCAAATCGATTCGATTCCATCAGCCATTTTTAGCTAGGAAATACCTTCGCACCCCTTGCCTTGCCTTCATCATGGCCACCTTTCTCCTCGTTGATAACAGCAACTCCTTCACCAAATTCGCGCTTGGCTCCCCTACACGACTCGGGAGTGTTCGAAAATGGCCAACTGCCACGCTCAACAGGGCGGCCATCGGAGAAGTGCTAAGGGGTTGGAAGTTCGACTCCGTTGTTCTTTGTTCGGTGGTTCCGAAGAAGGGGGACCTGATTCAAAAGTTTCTCCGCGCCCATCCAACCGTTCGCGTCAGCTGGCAGAGCAATCTCGGAGTAGGGATCGATTATCCGGCCCCGGCGACCATTGGAGCGGATCGACTCGCGAATGCAGCTGCCGCAGCTGCCCTATTTAAAACTCCAGCCATAGTTGTCGACTTCGGCACTGCTGTTTCCTTCGACATTATCTCCCCAGAGGGCACCTATCTCGGTGGCGTAATTGCGCCAGGGCTGGAATCGATGACGGATTATCTCCACCAACGCACCGCGCTCCTCCCAAAAATCTCCTTACTGGAACCGCCCGGCCCTATCGGTAAATCCACCACACACGCCATGCTCGCGGGAGCTGTATACGGTTACAGAGGCATGGTCCGACAAATCCTTTTGGAAATCCGACGAGCCGTAGGTGGGAAGAAAGCCCCTAGCGTGATCGCCACCGGCGGTTATGCGGAACTCATCGCCAAAGGACTTCCAGAAATAAAAACTATCCACCCAACCCTCACGTTGGAAGGACTCCGGATCATTGGACTCCGTCAGTTTGGAAACTGGAAACCCGCTTCCCATTCGCGAAAATCTCCTCAATCCTCCCGCACTCCATGAGTCTCTCGACCTCAAAACCCTTGGCCATTGGCATCGACTTTGGCGGAACCAGCATCAAATCCGCTCTCGTCCACGGTTGTGAGATCCTCAAACACGGCCGACTCATTAATCCTCAAAATGCATCCGCTCAGGAAACGCTAGCCCTCATTGAAGAGGTGATCCGAGAGCTCTGCTCCGAGCTGCCGTCCCTCGTTCCAGTGGGAATCGGTCTTCCAGGGCTCGTCGATAGCACCCACGGAATCGTGCACGGACTCTCTAATGTCGACGGTTGGGATGAGATTCCTGTTCAGAGGCTGCTCCAAGAGCGCCTAGGCGTCTCTGTCATCCTCGAAAACGACGCAAACGCGATGGCATACGGTGAATGGCAACACGGTGCCGCCGTGCATTCCCGCAATGTCATTTGCGTCACCCTCGGAACCGGGGTAGGCGGTGCGTTGATTCTGGATGGAAAACTTTTCCGCGGTGCCCAACTAGCCGCCGGTGAAATCGGACACGCCAGCATCGATTATCGCGGAAAGCCAGGTCCTTACGGCAGCACCGGCGGGCTTGAGGAGTATGTCGGGAACTCTCAAATCACCGAACGCGCCGAGGACGCCTACCGTGCCGCCGGTCTACCCGCCCCTGTCACCCCTTGCACCCCAGAAGTCTTGGCAAAAGCAGGGCAATCCGGATGCCCAATCGCCGCAAACCTCTGGGAGCAGATCGGCGACGAGATCGGAGCAGCCTTGGCTAGTGCAGTGTGGTTGCTGAACCCCGATGCGATTGTCATCGGCGGAGGAGTCGCCAAGGCAGGAGACCTTATTTTCAACCCCATTCGCCGCTCTTTAAAAAGCCGCACCGCTCCGGTCATCCACGAAAAACTTCGCATCGTCCCAGCCAAACTCGGAAATGACGCAGGCGCCATTGGTTGCGCCGCCTTGGCGCTTGAAGCTCATCAGGAAGCGTGAGTGGTTCTTCAACCTCGGGCGCTATCGCTAACGTTCTGTATAGAATCGCAGCGCCTCCAACGGACTGCCAAACGCACTCAGCGAAACCTTCCGTCCGCCTGATCCTGGGTCTAACGCCAGATATTCAAATCCCTGTTTACCCACCACCAAAACGAAGTGACGGTTGCTTCGCCCCTCTGGATGCACCCGGACAATGACGGGGTTCCCGCGGATTAAATTCCAGTCCATCAGTCGGTAGCAGGGAAGATCCTCGTAAGCGTGGCGAACCCTCCCCGGTTCGTACTCCGCCGCTGCTTCCCAATAAATCCAGCCGCGTTCCGTATATCCATCGTAGTCCGAAAGAAATCGATTCAGTCGCTTCGGATCGACTGAAAACCCATAGTAAGCTAGGGCCATCGCAGCAGAGGTCACCGCGCACCCTTCCGCTCCAAGGGTCCCCGCGCTCTGTCCCATACGATCCCCGGCCCACCGTTCATCAGCTTGTGCAAAACTTGGGACCGGAATCTCGACTTTCCAGGGAAAATAAAGTCCTCCCCTTGCAGGGAGCACTCCCGTGCGATTCCAACCACTCCATCCCCATGCGGCCACCGCCAGAATCCCCACGAATCCTCCGGCAAAAAAGGCGAGGTGACGCCTTTTCTCAGGACCACCCCCTCGCAATCGCGTAATGTTGGATTCACTCATCAAGGTAAAATTTTGCACTTCTGCGAAGACGGATCGAGAACAGGAGTTTCAGCCGGAGAAAGTTTTCTGTTATGCCTCTCTTTCTCAGAGGTCAACCCCTTGCCTTGTCTTGGATGGATCTTATTGTCACTTGCTCCGCGTTTTCATGAAAAACCTTTTTCGCCTCACCCATCTGCGCTCCTTCCTGCTCGTTTTCACACTGGGTTCACTCCTCGCCTCGAATCCACAACTGCATGCCGCTCAGGACATCTCTGCGGAGGCTTACATCATCATAGACCACCAGAGCGGGCACGTTCTGGATTCCTTCAATTCCGATAAAAAGCTGCAGATCGCCAGCCTCACTAAAATTGCCACCGCGACCGTTGCCCTCGATTGGTCTAGCACTAGTAAACAGAGCCTCGATCAAATGGCCGAGATCCCCAAATCCATCACGGAGCTGGGACCCTCTCAAGGCGTCGGATTCGCCCCTGGCGATCGCGCCTCTATCCGGGACCTCCTCTATGCGGCCCTCCTTCAATCAGACAATGCAGCGGCACAGGCCGTAGCTGAACATATTGGTCGCGCCTTGGGGAACCCTGCGGCAAAAGATCCGGAAATCGAATTCATCGTCCAAATGAATGCTCTGGCGCGGAAGCTTGGCATGACGAAAACCAGATTTCTGAACCCCCACGGGCTGGACTCACTAGAGTCGAAACTCCCTTATTCCTGTGCATTCGACGTCGCAAAACTGGCCTCATACTCCATGAGTAATCCTGCCTTCCGCTTCATCGTTTCCCAAAAGGAACGCGTGATTCAGATCCAAAAAGCAAATGGATCGAACGTGGGATACCGCCTCAAAAACACGAACGAACTCCTCGGAAAATCCGACATCGACGGCGTCAAAACCGGCACGACCAAGAAAGCAGGTCAGTGTTTGGCCCTTTCGGCCGCACGTTCTCCCGAAGTCAAAAAGGATGGCGAGACATTCTTCATCACCCCGCGTCGTCTACAAATCGTGGTGCTCGGCTCCGAAAATCGTTTTGCAGAAGGCGATACCCTCTTGAAACGGGGTTGGAATCTCTTCGAACAATGGGTTGCCGAAGGGCGCCCCGAGCCCTCCAAATCCACGCGATCCTCCGTTTCCTCAAACTGATTATCCCCGATCCCGCACTTCCAAATCCCCCTCGTTTCCCATGACACAGCCCATTCAGAAAGCCGTTCTCCTTGCCGCCGGACGTGGCACACGGATGCGTGACCTCACCAATGAGCTCCCAAAGCCAATGATTCCCGTCAAAGGGAAACCCATTCTCCAGCATATAGTCGAGGGCCTTAGAGATGCCGGAATCAAACAAATCCTCATCGTGGTTGGATACCGTGCCGATGTCGTGACGAACTACTTTGGCGATGGCTCCGCATTCGCTCT
The DNA here is from genome assembly GCA_947448395.1 of Chthoniobacteraceae bacterium. Classification (GTDB taxonomy): domain Bacteria; phylum Verrucomicrobiota; class Verrucomicrobiia; order Chthoniobacterales; family Chthoniobacteraceae; genus Chth-196. Next base: position 7,172 of record CANFNA010000073.1, on the reverse strand, counting down.
CTCCATTGAATACGTTACCCAAGTCATTCAAGACGGAACCGGGCGTGTCGTCGAGTTGGCTCGCGAATTTGCAGGAACAGACTCCTTTATCCTCTCCTACGGCGATATCTTGGTGGATCCACAAAACTACCAAGCCCTTGCTAAACTGGATGGCGCCGAAGCTCTCGTTTCTGTGAAACGAAATGAGCAGGAAATGGCAAAGGGCGGATGCGTGGTGGTGAACGAGCATTTCATGCTCACGGACCTCATCGAAAAGCCAGTCGGCCCAGCCCCCAGCCCTTGGTACAACGCCGGCATCTACACTTTCCGTCCCTCGATCTTCGAATTCACCGCTCGTTTGGAGCCCTCCCCCCGCGGCGAATACGAACTCACCGATGCCATCCGCTGCTTGGCACAGACCTCACAAAAGGTTCGCGCCCTCGAACTCGGTGGTGCTTGGGCCGACGTTCGGGATCCGGAGGTCTTAGCCGAACTCAACTCCTGAAACCGTCGCGACTCTCTCTCACTTGGCGGTCAACGCCGCTCCAAATCCGGCCCCACCACTCCTATGAAAATCGGCTTCGCCCAAATCAATCCGACCGTCGGCGACATCAACGGAAACCAGAAGTTGATTGAAAAAGCCTACGCGGAGTTAGTGTCTCAAGGGGCCGATTTGGTCGTCACTCCTGAACTGGCAATCACCGGTTATCCCCCCCAAGACTTGCTGTTTCAATCGCGCTTCGTACCCAGGAATCTGGACGCACTAAAGGCGCTCGCTGCGATTACTGCGCGCATTCCGTTGATCGTGGGATTTGCAGACTTTCATGCCGGAACCGGAAAGCCTCTGCTCAATGCAGCAGCCGTCCTGCAACACGGCGAAATCATTGCCAAAGTCGCGAAATCGCGTCTCCCCACCTACGACGTCTTCGACGAAGACCGCTACTTTGAAGCGGCAACCTCCTCGGAACCGGTCCTCATCAACGGCAAACGTATCGGGATCACCCTGTGCGAGGATATCTGGACGGAGCCATTTCTTCCCAGACCTCTCTACGGGCCCTCTCCAGTTGAGTCGCTCGTTGATCAAGGCGCTGAACTTTTGATTAATCTGAGCGCTTCTCCCTTTACGGTTGGCAAGCCGCGCCGCCGTTTGCAAATGCTGGGCGACGTCGCACGGGCTCATCATGTCCCAATCGCCTATTGCAACTGCACGGGCGCCAACGATCAACTCATCTTCGACGGGCACTCACTCCTCCTCGCGGCTGATGGCTCCCCAGTGATGCAACTCCCAGGCTTCCGGGAAACGCTCGCAGTGGGTGACCTCGACAGTGCGCCGCTGTCTCAACCCGATTTTTTGTGTGACGAGGAAGCCCTCTTTGAGGCGCTGACACTCGGCATCCGAGATTATCTTCGTAAATGCGGATTTCGTTCTGCCGTTCTTGGACTCAGCGGCGGGATCGATAGCGCAATCGTCGCGAGTCTGGCCGCAAATGCGCTCGGTCCTGAGAATGTGGTCGGCGTCACGATGCCCTCCCAATTTTCTAGCGATGGCAGCGTGCAAGATTCCAAGAGACTCGCCGAGACACTCGGCATCCGCTTTTTGAATCTCCCGATCCAGCCCGCCTTCGAAACATTCCGATCCCAATTTCGCGAGCTTTTCGCGGGACTTCCTGAGAACGAAACCGAGGAGAACATGCAACCGCGCTTACGTGGCATGACCTTGATGGCGCTCTCTAACAAATTCGGTCATCTCGTTCTCTCCACCGGAAATAAGAGCGAACTCGCTGTCGGTTATTGCACCCTCTACGGCGACATGTGCGGTGGGCTAGCAGTCATCAGCGACGTCCCAAAAACCATGATCTACCGCCTCGCACGCTGGATCAATCGCGCGCGGGAAATCATTCCCTGGAACACGATCGAAAAACCTCCAAGCGCCGAGCTCCGTCCTAACCAACTCGATCAGGACACCCTCCCTCCCTACGAAGTCTTGGATCCAATCCTCGAACTGTACGTTGAACACCAACTCTCGCTCGACGAAATCGTCGCTCATGGCTTCGCGCCCGAAACCGTTCGCTGGATCCTGCGCCGCGTCAGTCTAAACGAATACAAACGCGCTCAGTCTGCCCCGGGTCTAAAAATCACCCCTCGCGCCTTTGGCATTGGACGACGGATGCCTATCGCCCAGCGCTATCAGGATTTCTAACCACGCGCTATCGCCCTAAGGCTAAGGCTCGACGGGGCGCGTTAATCCCCCACCCCAGTCCGATAGAAAAATTCGATTCGACCCAGGCTCGCGCGCCATCAACAGATTGCCTGTCTGGCCTTGAAACAGCTCCATTCCCTCGAATTCTCGAGGAAACCATTCGGGTATTTCCTCCCAATTGGCCGCGTCCTTCGCTCGAGGTTTTGTAACCTTGCGCAGGGAAAATGGATTCGCAGTCAGCCACGCTTCCAGACTCGGACCAGGCGTGATAATCAAAAACCATTCCCAACGCGTGACGCCCCCAGCGTCAGCCCACTCACGGCGTTCCGCGTGATGGATCATGTCCCCTGCAGAGGAACGTCTCCACAGCGCACGTCGAAAAACCTCCTGAGGTTCCATGGTGCGAGCCAAGGTTTCGGGTAGCGGAGTCGGCTTTTCAGACTCAGTAGCAGCCGGAGCAGAAATCACGTTCCGGGAACCTTGAACGTCCATATCCGAAGGTTTGGTCCGAACTCGCAGTGACAAAAAAGCTCCGCCAACCAAGACTCCGGCTGCAAAAAACAGCACTCCCTTCCAGGGTACTCGGTCAAAGCCTCGGGGCTCGGAGGAAGACGACATCGTTACCTGGATTGCTAGTGAGCGATTCGTTAGTTCCCGCTGTTGGAGTAAGTCCGCAAGAACAACTTCACGTCGGAAACCGCGTTGATGAAATTGTTGATGCCAGTCTGTTCGTCCGACAGCAGAGAACCGGCTGGAATCACCAGCTTCCACTTACTGTTCCAAACGCTACGGCCAACGAGCCGTGAGTTTGTGTATTCCGTCGGCATCGATCCGTAGAAATACGAAGCGTTATCCACAGGACGGAACGCCTGATGTTTGCGGGGAATCCACAATTGCTCGTTCAGCGTCCCTTGAGGGGTGAACAGCTGGAGCCCAGAATACTGGGTCGCGCCAATATTCACCGGCAACGGCAAGGCCTGATCCTTGACCAACCAAGAATTCACTGTCGGTGCATCCCCAAGGGCAGGAGCACGCATGAAATCCAAGCCAACGGGAATCAAATAAACTTCAGGAGTCGCACTGAGCGCATTGGCGCTCGTGCTCGAGGGAGTGCCGCCGCCAACGGGATCCATCCCCACATACCCTTGGAACATCACGCCTGCGGCCAAAATTTTGGTCGCGAAAGCAGACTGCGAAAATGCGTGGTCTCCCGCCGCAAGCGGCCAGCCAAAGAAATTGGAACCGCGCTCAATCATGGTCGAAAACGGAATCACGATTCCCGGAACAGGACCGCCGTTTGCCTTACATATATTGCTACAACTCCTGAGCACATCTGGATCATCCAGCAGGTTACTCAACACGCGCTGTTGCAAAACCTGTTTCCAGAGCTGGTTGTCATCAGTGGTTGGTTGGTCGGCTCTTATCCGGAACAACTCTTGTCTGAGCGAAAACATCGTTCCATTACGATCCGGATTATTGAATCCAAGCCTTCTTCTCGCCACGGCCCAATCATCCCGGATTGCCCCCAACACCCCAGCGAGACCGGGATCCCCGAGCTTCGCTCTTACGGGATTGTCACCGGAGAAATCTCCGACACTGGAAGTTGCGATGATGGAACGAATGAAACTTTTGCCAGAAGGACTTCCCAGCAAGCCCGTCTCATAATCGTAAGCCTTGACCGCACAATAAGTGTACGTTTGCGCAAGGTCGAACAAGGCGTTGAATTCCGCCAACTTCTCATTGCGCAAACTCCGATATACAACATCCCGAGTTCTGTACCCTTGGACCACTGCAGCCGCCCGGATACGCGCACTTTGACGCTGAGAGATAATCCGATTTGCTTCCCCGTAGATTTGAGAGACACGCTCCGTTGACTGCTGAAGCTCAGTGGTTCTGCGATTGAGATCAAACGCCGTACTCAGCAACTTCGAGTAGAGATTTTGAAACTCCGCGACATGCTGCTTATTGGCCATGTCCTGATTGAATGCATTTAAAACATCGTCCGCCGTTTGCTCGATTTCATCCGACTTTGTTGCCATCAGGGCCTCCTTGGCCTCCTCATAAATTCCTTTGAGATCTTGCGCAAAGGCGATGGTTGCACCGCCGTACTTGGAAAGGTAACGAACCAAGGAAGTCACATCATTGGAAAACCCATTCGTCCTCGGAGGAATCTCCGAAAGCGCATCGGACATCTCCTTGATGTAATCCTTGGTGATCCCATAAGTCGATTTCGCGAGCTTCACCGCGAGGCGAGCATTGGCGATATCGAAGACTTTTTTCTTCGCATCCGACCTCTGCTTTTGAGCTACCGTGGTACCGGCAATCATTTCCGAGAAAAGTTGGTAATCCCGATCAAACCGCTTTTTGAGCTCATTGAAGGAGTTCACAGATTCCCGCAAGTTCACTTGCGCTTGATAACAATCCAACATCGCGGATTGGATTTTCCCCACCTGCTGCCGCTTGCCCATCGCAGGGGTTGCAAACTGCGCAAGACTAAACCGGTCTACGGTAAACTTCTTTTCGACGAATTGAGTGGGCGATGAAACTCGGTTGTAGACGCTATCCAGATCCCAAGTTTTGAATGGCCCGAGATTCACCGGTTCCCGGAACACAACATCCACCGAGTTGGTCGTATCCACCAAAGAAGAGGGCTTGTCGATAAACTGCGCATGGTAGAAGTCTGGGCCCGTATAGTTTTGGGCATACAACGCTCCCGGCCCCATATCCCCGACGTAAGGGGTCCCAAAGAGATTGATTAGCTGGTACTCGTAATTCGACTCCTGTTGTTCAAGTGCATCATTGTAATCATCAACCGTATTGTCCTGTTGCCGGAGTAATGCGCTCATCTTCCCGGCTTCCACAAAAGACTGGCTCGCATTCACCCCCGCCCGAACTGCGCGGTCGTAGATTTGCTCAAAGTGCGTTTTACCGCTGGCCAGGTCCGTCGGGTTAATATCGAAAGCCATCGTGTCCGCTCCCAAGCCAAGCGGGTTAATGAACGCCTGAAGCTGCGAAGAAAGCGTGAAGACCTTTTGCGCAGTTGTGCACAACTCCCCAAGCTCCGGCACCGTCGAGCGGTCGATTTTTGATATCCCCTCATTCTCCGTATCCTCAACCGGAAGCATCGCGTTCCCGTTGATCCAGTTGAAATAGGCTCCCTGATAAGTGCGCGACGCCCACTCGTCGCTTCCCCAAGACCGAACCACTCCAGAGGAAGAATTGAGCTTTTGTTCCGTGAAAGAGCTCCAGCCGTCAGACTCACTGTCTTTGAAGGACTGACGCGCGGTGAGATTCAAGGCCATGTAGCCTGCATTTGCGAGTGAGGCGGCGGCCGTAGCGAACTTACGCTCGTCTTTATAATCAACAGCCACCGATTGCCCAATAATCGACACCGTTTCACTGCTGGGGACCCAAGTAAACGTGCTATTAGTGAACAACTTGTAATAGACCTTCAATGCAGTGAGGTAATGCCCATAAGCATCCCCATGGCCCTGTGGATACATCTTCATCGCATCCGAGGCGTCAATCACTCCATCGGCACCCGGGCCGGTCTTCTCCTTAATGTTGTAATTCTCCGCGTAGATCGGCTCACCTGAAGCGATCCCGTTCACGTAATTCCAATACAAACGGTTGTAAACAGGAGCCACGTTGGTCTTGGTGCCAAAATCATCTCGCCCACGCCAAAGCGCGAGCGACTCGTCCATGACAGTCGCGACCTGACCCTCAAAAGAAAACCGCGAGGAACTTACATTGAGCGAACCGCTATTCCCCCCAATCTGCAGCGTCGGATTCAAAGCGTCATCCGCGGCCTCATCGCCGTCGATCATGTATAAATCACTCAGGTAACCCGCCGCTAAGAGAAGCGTATTATTCACCGACGGAGTCGTGATACCCGCGTCGATACTCTGTGCTTTCACTCGGTTCAAAACCGTTTCGTAAATCTCGATCAGCCCGAAGTCATTGATATTCGAGAGCGTCAAAGCCACATCGCCTTCCCAACGCTTTCCCGCCTGCGTCAGTACACTCACATCGGTACTGATCGCATTATTTTTGAAATCCGTCTGCCTCTGGTTAAACGGATTAATCCCGTCCAAAACTCGTTTCACCCAACTCGGCACAAACACGGGCTCTGTCCATTCGCTCCAATCCGAATCGCTACTCCCACTCACCAACGCCATCCCATCCCTTGCCTTGTAACGGACCGTGAAAAAGGAATCACTAAATACGAGCAGCGGATTTCCAATCGGAGAACTGGCCCCGCCTCCCATCACTACCGTATTCGAGAGTGTTCCTGTGGGGGCCATCCACTGCGTTCCAACCGCATTGACCAAATCGATCTTGGCCGGCACGTGCACCCTGAAATCCAAAGAACTCAACGCACTCGGCCCAGCTGCTGTAGAATAAAGCGCTACCTCAAAGCGATTGGCTCCAACTCGAAAGAATGTTGGATCAATCTCGAACTGACGTGAGAGGCCGTCGTTTGAAATCACCAACCCAACGCGAGCAAGGGTCGGATTCAGTCCCCCAGGAGCCACCATCCCCACCGGTAGATTATAGGCGAGCGCGGGCGTATTGTTCACATAAACCACAAATCCATCGGTATCCGAAAGGGTGGCACTAAAGAGTACTTGCGATGGGACGCTTTTCGCAAACGTCAGCGATCCGGGCGCTAGCAAGACTTTCCCCGGCAACCCAGAACCACTGACATAGCTGCCGCCATTGATACTGAGCCCGAGCGGCGTGGACGTCACCGCGTCGGGGTAAACCAAAGGTGCCGCCGCTGAGGGGTTGGCTTGGGGTTGATCCAAGATTGACCACTGATTGGAATCGGTTGCTCCCAACACCCGCTGAACCCCGTAGGAATAAACCGAGGGTGCGACCGATCCCGTGTAATAACGCCACTGAAAATCAAAGTACTCTGGATGTGCCCCGAAATCGCCGCTGTGTCGCAGCGTTGTCTGCTCATCCAACGGATTGGCGGCGAAGATGGCCT
>CANFNA010000072.1 GCA_947448395.1 Chthoniobacteraceae bacterium | reverse complement strand
GTCGCGTTGTTGCGTGTGAGTGGAACCGACGCTTTGGCGATCGCGCAACGGGTGTTTCGTTCCCAAAGGGCCGACTCAGATGGGTGGTCTCCGAGGGTCGCGTATTTTGGAGTCATTGAAGAGGAGGGGCGCCGATTGGACGAGGTATTGCTGACTTACTTCAAAGAGCCGGCAAGTTTTACAGGGGAAGATGTGGTGGAGATTGCCTGTCATGGGGGATCTTTGCTGAGTCGTCGAATTTTAGAGTTACTACTGCGCTCTGGAGCGCGGGCAGCACATCCTGGGGAGTATACGCAGCGTGCATTTTTGAATGGAAAGATGGATCTCACTCAGGCTGAGGCCGTGATGGATCTAATTGGAGCTCAGAGCGATTTGGCTTTGAGGGCGGCTTCCGAACAGCTTGAGGGGCGTCTAGGAGCTGCAATCCGGGGTGTTAGGGAAGATGTGTTGGGCTTATTAGCGCATGTGGAGGCGTATATCGACTTTCCGGAGGAGGATATTTCGCCGGATACAGGAAATGCGCTTTTGGAGCGGTTGGAGGGAGTTCAGGCGATCGTGAAGCGATTGTTATCGACGGCCTCGCACGGGAGGGTGTTGCGGGAAGGGGCGAGAACGGTCATTTACGGGCGGCCCAATGTGGGGAAGTCCAGTTTGTTGAACCGTCTCTTGGGATACGAACGAGCGATTGTGAGTCCAATGGAAGGAACGACGCGGGATACCTTGGAGGAGGTGGTAATGCTGCGAGGGTGGCCGATTCGTCTCATTGATACGGCTGGGGTGCGTGAGGGTTCCGACTCGGTCGAGGCGATGGGAATCGAGAGAAGCCGGCGGGAGCGGCAACGGGCGGATTTAGTGCTCTGGGTTCAGGACGCTAGCGAGCCCAAGACTGAGGCCGAGGCAGGGGACGGGAGAAGTGACGCAGGGGAGATTACGATTCTACGCTTATTGAACAAAGTGGATCTTGGGGAGCACCCTAGCTGGAAAGGGGTCGATGCGATTCGAATTTCCTGTGATAGCGGAAGTGGGTTTGAGGAGTTGGAAGCCTGCATTGAACAGCGGCTTTTGAGTGGAATTTCTGGGGCTGGCGAATGGACGGTGGCGATCAATGCCAGACATCAGGATTGTTTAAGGCGCGCCCTTGAGCAGTTACAGGCAGCGGTTTCAGGGATGATGAGAGGACTTTCCCCTGAATTTGTTGCGGAGGAGTTGCGGGGTGCTCTCGAGGCGATTGGAGAGGTGGTGGGAAGGGCGGATACGGAGGAACTGCTTGGGAAGATCTTTGCGAGCTTCTGTATTGGGAAGTAAACGTCGCAAAAAAAGAGGCAACAAGAGGCCGAGCTAAGCTTGGGCTTGGGATGTTTTTAGAGAGCTAGAATCGCCGAGTCTGGAGGAGGGTAATGTTTCGGCAAACTACTGCGGCTGAGTTAATTTTGGTTCTTCGACCAAGCTTGCGAGGTTGTCTTGGAGGGATTGAAGTTCACTGATGACCTTGGGACAACGTTCGATCACTAAGTGAGCGAGGCGCTGATAGTTGGAAGGATTTGCTTCCGCCAGTTCTGCGAGGGCAAGGAGGACGGCAAAGGTGTTACTGATGTCATGTTTGGCGGTCTTGAGGGCCGACTGAAAAGCCAGCAACGATTCGCAGGAGACAGTCTGGGGGGAATGGGAGGTTGGCATTGGGAGATTTCCTTCTGGAGCCCCATTGGGGGCAGTGGTTGATTAGCAGATTCCAAACCACACGTTGCTTATGGCTAGCGAAAGCATCCGGATTCTGGGGGCCCGCCAGCACAACCTTAAAAATCTCTCGCTGGAAATTCCACGTGAGCGGCTGGTTGTGGTGACTGGTCCGAGTGGTTCCGGGAAGAGTTCGCTAGCGTTTGACACTTTGTATGCCGAGGGGCAGCGCCGGTATGTTGAAAGTCTGTCTGCCTATGCCCGGCAATTTTTAGACAAGTTACAGAAGCCGGAGGTGGATTTCATCGAGGGGCTTTCGCCCGCGATTGCGATCGAGCAGCGATCCTCCTCTGGGAATCCACGCTCCACGATCGCAACCACTACGGAGATCTACGATTACCTCCGGATTCTCTATGCTGCTGTGGGGCAACCGCACGATCCAGTCACCGGAGAGGCGGTGCATCGTCTTTCGGGGGAAAAGATTGTGGATGCGCTTCTCGCATTGGAGCCTGAGAGCCGTTTGATGTTATTGGCGCCGGTCGTTTCGGAGGAGAAGGGGGAGTTTCGAGATGTGCTGGAGCGCCTCAAGCGGGATGGGTTCGTGCGAGCGCGCATCGACGGTGAAGTTATGGAGATTGGCGGGCCACAATCGATCACTCGTTTGCCGTCCAAGGGGGTTCATTCGATTGAGGTGGTCGTGGATCGATTGGTGGTGAAGGAGGGGGTTCGGGGACGGATGGCGGAGTCCGTGGACATGGCATTGAAGTTGGGGCGCGAGCGTTTGGTGGCATTGGTGCAGGCGCCCTTAGAGGGTTCGGTTTGGGAAGAGCGAGCCTTTTCAACCGCCTATGAGAATCCGGTGACAGGGTTTCGAATGCCGGCGCTAACGCCGAAGCATTTTTCTTTTAATAGCTACGTTGGAGCGTGCGCTGAATGTGAGGGACTGGGAACCCAGCTTCAGATGGACCCGGATTTGGTTGTCGAGGATCCGCAGAGGAGTTTGGCGGATGGAGCGATTGTCCCTTGGAAAAAAGCAGGGAAGCCGTTGGAGGCGTTCTATGAAAAGTTGGGGCAAGCGCTGGCGAAGCATGCCCGAGTTTCATTGGAAGTGCCGTGGCGCGAATTGCCGGAATCCTTTCGAGAGCTCGTGTTATTTGGAAGTGGCGGGGTTGAGATTCGACTGCCTTCGGTTGAGGGCGGACTTGAGCCCCGTGTTTTTGAGGGGGTGGTTCCTGCATTGCAGGCGCTCTATCACGCGACCGAGAGTGAGACTGGTCGCCAGCGACTTCGACGGTTTATGGGCCCCAGAGTTTGTCCCGCGTGTTCCGGGCAACGGCTCCGTCCTGAGTTGCTTCGGGTTTTGATCCGCGGGCGGTGTGGTGAAAACATCCACGGTCTTGGGATCGCTGAGTTTTGTGGCCTGACGATAGATGGGGCGCGCGTGTTTCTTGAGGGATCCGAGGCGGAGTTAACGGAGCAGGAGCGGTTTATTACGACGGAAGTGCGAAGGGAGTTGTCTAACCGACTGCGGTTTCTGACGGAAGTGGGTTTGGGGTATTTATCGCTTGATCGGCAAAGCGGTTCGCTTTCGGGAGGGGAAGCGCAGCGGATTCGTTTGGCGACCCAGATTGGATCTGGTCTGGCGGGCTGTCTATACGTGCTCGACGAGCCGAGTATCGGATTGCATCAGCGCGACAACGATCGATTGATTGCGACGCTCCTGCAGTTGCGAGATTTGGGGAACTCTGTGGTCGTTGTTGAACATGACGAGGATACGATTCGTGCGGCGGATTACGTGGTGGATATGGGGCCAGGTGCCGGGGAGCGAGGTGGTTGTTTAGTGGCAGCAGGGACTCCTTCGCAGATTTCCGAGATGGAGCACTCGGTGACTGGGCGGTTTCTTTCTGGCCGAAGTAAAATTAGTATTCCGTCGCGCCGTGTCCGTCCGAGTACGCCGAGGTCGGCTTTAGAGCGAGGGCATCTGCCTCCGGGTTGGCTAAGCGTTATTGGGGCGAATGAGAACAACCTGCGTGATTTGGATGCCCATTTTCCACTCGGCTGTTTGACCTGCGTGACTGGGGTTTCGGGCTCCGGCAAGTCGACTCTGGTTGATGACGTCCTTCGGCGAGCTTTGGCTCGCTATCTCAACCGAGCCCAAGACAAACCTGGAGCGTATCGTTCGCTGGTTGGGTTGGAGCAAATCGATAAGGTGATTGTGGTGGATCAGTCCCCTATTGGGCGGACTCCTCGCTCAAATCCGGTGACTTATACAGGAGCTTTTGGGCCAATCCGGGAGTTGTTCGCAGGGTTATCGCCTTCACGGGTGCGTGGGTATGACGCTGGTAGGTTTTCGTTTAATGTGAAGGGAGGGCGTTGCGAGAGCTGTGAGGGGGATGGGGTGAAGCGGATTGAGATGCATTTTCTGGCCGATGTATTTGTTGAATGCGAGGTGTGTCGCGGGCGCCGGTACAATCGAGAGACTTTAGAGGTGACTTACAAGGGACGGAATATCGCTGATATTTTGGAAATGACGGTGGATGAGGCGTCGCGTTTTTTTCGGAACGTGCCGCAGGTCTCGGATAAGCTTTCCGCGCTAGAGGAGGTAGGACTTGGATACGTGCGTTTGGGGCAATCGGGATCGACGCTTTCAGGGGGGGAGGCGCAAAGGATCAAGCTGGCGGCAGAGTTGGCGAAGAAATCGACGGGCAGGACGGTGTATATTCTGGATGAGCCGACGACTGGATTGCATTTCGTGGATATCCAGAAGCTGCTTGAGGTTCTTTTTAAACTGCGGGACTCCGGAAATACGCTGGTGGTCATTGAGCACAACCTTGAGGTGATCAAATGTGCGGACTGGATTCTTGATTTGGGACCGGAGGGAGGGTCTGGCGGCGGTGCGATTGTGGTCGAGGGAACGCCTGAAGAGGTTGCGGCTTGTGAGGGCTCGCACACTGGCCGTTATTTGAAGAGGATGCTGTCGTGAAGTTGAACTTACGAATTTCCAAAACGGTGACCCCGATGGCCTTGGTGGTCATGGGTGCGTTTGGTGTTCCTGGAGCCGTGTGTGCGGGGGAATCGGGTGGAATAATGACGTTGGAGCAGGCCCTTCACCACGCGAGTCAGGGGGCATGGGTTGTGGCGAGGGGGGAATTGGAGGCGCTTCTGCAAAATGGACAACTGCCTGCAGGGGATCGAAAGACAGCCGCTTTTCTTTTGGCAAAAGCATTTTTGGAGACGGATGCCGCAGGAAGGGTTTTGGAGATTTTGGATCCTTGGAAAGACTATTCCGAGGCGTGTCAGTGGATGGCGAAAGCGATGTTGAGGATTGGCGAAAACGAGCGAGCTGAGCGTCTTTTTGAAAAGGCAGCCCAAGGCGGAGCGAATGCTTTGGATGTTGCGATTGGGCGTGCGGAAGCGCTGGCTCAGCGGGGTGAGCATGCTGAGGCTTTGGAAGCGCTGCAGCCATGGGGAAGAATCGGGAATGTGTCTACGTCAGTGAGGTTCTCGATTGCGGGACTTTTGATGGATCTGGGGCGGGTTGATGAGGCGAAACAGGAGCAGTCGCGAATTTCTCCGGCGAATGGTTTGGAAGAGTCGGCTGCTATTTTGTTGGAGGGCAGGATTGCGTTGGCAGAAGGCGACTTTGCGCGCGCTGAATCGCGTTTTTCAGCCTTGCTTGTGCCAGGGGTGGAGGTTGCGGCGTCTGTTTATCTGTCCGCTGCACTCGCTCGTGCGGACACTCTTCAGGCGCAGGGAAATCTCAAAGAGGCGCTTCTTGGACTGGGAACGGTTCTGCGTGGTGAGCGAGATTTTTTCAGAGAGGACGTGCTCTATCGCAAGTATCTCTCGCTTCTGAAGGTTCTTCCGGAAGGTTCCGAAGAGGAGTTGCTGTCGTGGACACGTTTCGGCGCGGAGGAGCGCCGAGGGTCGGCTCGGTTTTATTTGGCCCAAAGGTATCTTGAATTGGGCAAGACGGAGCGTGCGTTGGAGGAGTGGAAGCGTTTTTCGAAGGAGCATCCTAATCATCCATGGATTGGTCGTGCAGCTTTGAGAGGGGCGGATCTGAGCATGGCTGCTGGAGATTGGGGAACTGCGTTTGGGGTGATCCAAGACGGGTTAAAGCGCTCGTTGACCCCGAGTGTAGCGAGGGGATTGCGAATGCTGCTTGCGGGCGTTTTTTTTGGGCAGGGTAAGTACGCTGAGGCTCTCTTATCTTATGAGGAGTTGGCCAGGGATGTGAGCGAGGAGCCGACGCTTCCGATCTATAACGGGGCTTTATGTGCTTTGCGCCTCAAGGATGTTTCTCGTGCAAACTCGTTTGTTGAGGGGCTCCGAAAGAGAGAAGGAGCGAGTGTTTTGGTTGCAGATTTAGAGTGCGAGATCGCGTTGCAGAGGTTGCGTGAAGGGGGATTGGATGGGGAACTGTTTGTTCAAGCGTTTGTGGAGACTTATCCCAAACATTTGAGAGTTGGAGAGCTGCGAGTGGCGCTGGCGGAATGGTATTTTGAGCAGTCGCAGACAGCTGTGGAATCAACCCAGAAGGGATTGTTTCGAGAAAAGGCGGAGCGCACTTTCCAGAGAGTGGTTGCCGATTTTCCGGAGACCGCTCGCTCTGCTGACGCGGAATATTTGGCGGTGTTTCTCGCAGGCGATTCCGAAGGGGATGCCGTGTCGATGGCTCGCTTGCTCGAATTGGGCGAATCGTTTCTTCAAAACCACCCTCGGTCTCCGCTGGGCTTGGAAGTGCGAATGAAGCTGGGGGAGGCACATATGCGGCGCAAAGATTTTGCGAATGCGGAAACGCAATTTGCAGAGGTTGAAAAATCGTCTCCGGAAGGAGGGCTCGCAGAAACGGCACTGTATTTGGCGGGAAACTGCGCCTCAGAGTTGTTGAATCCAGGGTCTTTGGATCGAGCGCTGGAGTATTGGAACCGAGTGGCTCAAAAAAATGGGCCGCTCAAGTGGGACGCCCGCTATCAGCAGGCGGTGGTAAAAAGTCGAATCGGAGAGGAGGCGCAGGGAGTCGTCCTTTTTGATCTGATTCTAGATGCTCAAACGGGTGTGAGTCGGGAACTGAAGTGGTCGGCGCGGTGCGGTAAGGCGGACGCTTTGTATGCGTTGGCAAGGCGATCGGAAGGGGCGATGGAGGCGGCTTTGCAGGAGTACCGAGTGCTGGCCGAATCTGAGGGAGTATCCGTCCATTGGCGGAATCAGGCTCTTTATAAAATGGCGAAGGCGGTCGAGTCGAAGGATCGATTGGAGGCACTCCGAGGTTTTTATCGCGTATTGGACGCTGAAAACCTTGCCCAATCCGGAGAATTTTTCTGGTTGTTTAAGGCAGGCTTTGATGCGGCTCGGATTTTAGAGAGCGAGAAAAGGTGGGCCGATTGTGTTGCGCTGTATGAGCGGTTAGGAAAGCTCGGAGCACCTCGTTCTCATGAGGCGCGTTTGAGGGCTCGACAGTTGCGGCTCGAGAATTTCCTCTGGGAATAAGGATCGCGGAGCGGAGTTGCGGTCGGGAGGGGGGCTTTCCCTATTTCTTGGCCGGTGCGAAGGGAATGAAATCTGTTTTTGAGAACTCAGCCCAAGCTGAGTCGAGTATTTCCACGGAAAGATGGTCTCTGTGAACGAGCAAACCGTATTTCAAACGCAGGGAGTGGTTGTCCTCGATTCGGTAAGGCCCTCGGAAGGTGTTTGCAGCTCCCATCCAACCGTCATCCCTGACATGAAATTCGGTGGGATGATTATGGTTTTGAGGGTGATCCATCAGGGTGATGCCCTCGTCCTGAGCTCGGGTAATGGGGCCTGAATAATCGACCCAGCGAGCCGGTTTTCGGAAACAGCCCGCTTCATTGCGCCCACCCTCCGAGTTCAAGATGGTTCCGCCGCCGTCTTTAACCCCAATCGTTTTTGCAACGCGCACGCCTAGAAATCCGAAGGCTGTGGTTCCCGCGATGACCGGCTGTCCATCCGCAGAACTCAGTTCGGTTTCCATATCAATGCGCCAGCGATCCTCTGAGAAGGCGTGGAGCGTGATCCGGCGGTCTTCTTTCAAAATCACGACGCCATTTGGCGCCTTCCACACGGCCTTGAGTTCCACCCAAGCCTGAGTGTCGCCGTCCTCGATTTTGCTAATTTGGAGGGTCTCGATCGTGCCTCCTTTGTCGGACCAGAAATCGATGCCGCCGATATTGTTATGCGAGATCCACACGGAGTTGTGGTGGGAATGCGAGACCGGATCATGGGGATGTCCCATGCGGGTGAGGGATTGACCGGAAGGTCCTAAGACGGGGTAGAGGAATGGTCGCCGCATTCCCTGGGTGCCGGAATCAAATCCGAGTATTGTTTTCCCATCGACTTGGAAGGAGGCAGAGAGCCTGGGCTCTGGGATGATTTGAATATGCGGAGGCGAACGGCGAGATGGTGCTGGGGAAAGTTGGGAAGGAGTAGTGGCCTGAGCATGAAGTAGGTTCGGCGCTGAGACGCCGAACCACGCGAAAGCGCAACTTAGGCCCAGAGCAAGCCGTAGAACCCGAAAACTCCCGAAAGCCAAGTTAGGGTTGGCAGAGTGCATAGGAATTGAGGGGGAGGACGGTGCGCAGAATTTGCACTAGATTTTCGGCTCCCAGCCCGGGCGGTAATCCCTTTTCCAAAGGGCCTCTCCGGCCGGATTATTGCGAATTTTTCCAGTGTTGGGATCGCAAAGCACCACGGTGTTGGTGCGATAGGCGATGTTGGCCAGATGGCAGGTGAGGGCGCTAATTTGTCCTTCCTCAATGGGACTGTTCAGAGAGGCGTTTCCTCGGATGGTTTCGATGAAATTGCCAATGTGGGCTGGATCACCGCCACCGGCCCCTTTGCCTTCGGAGACCTTGACGCCCTTTGGGTCGTACACAGTCCACGAGGCCGAGTTGATCGCAAAGGATCCTTGGTCCCCATAGAACACGCATTCGGCCAGAGGTTTTTCGGCGGTTCGCGGAGAACAACTGCTCTGCACCCACTCCATGCCGACGTGCCCGAAGTCAAAGATGGCGTTTCCAGTATCGGGGGTTTCCTGAGGGTCGGCGTGCCAGTAACGGCCTCCATTATAGGTGATGCGAAGGGGGTAGCGCACTTGGAGTCCCCAGCGGAGGATATCCAGAGTGTGGACGCCATTGTTGCCCATTTCGCCGTTGCCCCAGTGCCAGAGCCAGTGCCAGTCATAATGAACAAAGTCGCGAATGTTTCGGGCCTTATCGTCCAGCACAGGGCCTTGCCATAGGTCGAAGTTGGTGTTCTCCGGGGCGACCTTCTCGCGCGCGCCAATTTTGTTTCGGCTTCCGTAATAGAAACTGCGGGCGTAGCGGACCTGACCGATTGCCCCGGCGTGGAGGGCTGCGATCGCCTCTTTCATCCAAGTCCTTCTCTGATTGCCCATCTGCACGAGGCGACCGTATTTTTTTTGTGCCGCGACGATGAGTTCTGCTTCGTGAGGGTTTCCGCTGCCCGGTTTTTCGACGTAGACATGTTTGCCTGCCTGCATGGCTAAAATTGCAGCGGGTGTGTGCCAGAAATTTGGAGTCGCAATAAAGATCGCGTCGATGGTCTTGTCTTCGAGGAGTTCGCGAAAATCAGCGACCCCTCGGCATGGAGAGTCCTGCTTGGTTGCGACCGTTTTCAGACCTAACTCGAGGCGTTTGGGATCCACTTCCGCTAATCCTGCAATCTCAACGTCAGGCAAGGTTAGCAGGGCGGCCACATGAGACATTCCCCGACCCAGAGCGACCACAGCCACCCGTATTTTGCGATTTGCAGTATTGGCGGCTTTCAGGGTGCTGCTGGAGAGGACTGAGCCGAGGGTTGAGGCGAGACCAAGGGCAGCGGTACGACGAATGGCGGAACGACGGGATAGGGGATTCATGGGGGGACTTGGATGAATGTGACAGGTTTTCGCTACCTCACAGAGGCTGTTCTTGAGAAAAAATCAGTCAAATGTTTTGCACAAAACGGTGCGTTGTTAGGAATTGGTCGCTCGCGTTGATCTCCTACTTCCCGAGATAGGCGGCTTATGGTCAGGCGTCAGATTTCGGTCTAGGCTGGGAGCGTTCGGCTCATTTCTTTCAGTCTCGTGAACTCCTCTTCCTCACCCTCTATGCATCGTAAATTGAGTCTCACCCAGTGGATCTTTATCGCCATGGCCCTCGGGGTCATCGTGGGGATCTTGTTTCCTGCGCAAGCACTCCACTTGAAGGTGGTCTCTACGATTTTTCTGAGGCTCATAAAATGCCTGCTGGTGCCGTTGGTTTTCGGAACGTTGGTTGTGGGAATTGCCGGCCATGCTGGTGATCTTCGTAGCGTCGGGCGTCTGGCACTGAAGTCATTGTTTTACTTTGAATGCATCACCACGCTAGCGCTCGGCGTCGGGTTGGTAGCGGTAAATTTAGCGCGTCCGGGGCAGGGCGTGACTCTGCCGCCCCCAGATGCATCTTTGGTGAAGCCGATCCCTCAGGAGGTGACGTTTACTGGAATTCTGGAACATGTCGTGCCAACCAGTTTCTTTCAGGCAGCAGCGTCCAACGACGTTTTGCAGGTTGTTTGTTTCGCCTGTCTTTTCGCTATGGCCCTTTCTCAGGTGGAGCGTCGGCATCGGGAGGTGATGCTCGGGTTTTGTGAATCGCTCACTGAAGTGATGTTTAAGTTTGTAGGACTGGTGATGCAGTTTGCTCCGCTCGGGATCGGGGCTGCAATGGCCTACACCGTGGGGCACAGTGGAGTGGGGGTTTTGCTCTCGCTCGGAAAGCTGATTTTGACCCTCTACGTTGCACTTGTGGTTTTCTGTCTGTGTGTGCTTTTGCCCGTGGCTTTGTGGGCAAAAATTCCTGTGCTGTCCTTTTTGAAGGCAATCCGAGACCCAGTAATTTTGGCGTTCACTACCACCTCCTCGGATGCAGCGCTTCCCCGAGCGATGCAAAGTTTGGAGAGATTTGGAGTCCCGAAAAGCATCGTCTCTTTTGTAATGCCGATGGGCTATTCCTTCAATCTGGATGGTTCCACGCTTTATTTGGCTATTGCGTCGGTCTTTGTGGCGCAGGCCGCCGGGATAGAGCTGACTTTGGACCGGCAGCTGGCGATGATGTTCGCCCTAATGTTGACTAGTAAAGGAATGGCTGGGATCCCTCGTGCCTCGCAAGTCATCTTGGCTGGGACCTTAGCGAGCTTCGGTTTGCCGCTAGAAGGTGTCGTCCTCATTATCGGGGTGGATGAAATTATGGACATGGCCCGCACCACCATCAACCTAGTGGGCAACTGTCTGGCCTCCGTAATCATGGCGCGCTGGGAGGGGCAGTTGATGTTGGTGACTGAAGAGTCCTTTCCTTCCCCTCAAAGCGCTGAGACAGAGATCTAGACCAGGAAAAGTCTCAGTTTTTCATTTGAATAAAACGGCAAGGGGAGTGGAGAAGTCTTGGGAATAGAGAGAGAATTTTTCCGTCTATGCGAACAAGGGTTTAGAAACCCTGCACAGTGCCATGCGTACCGTTCTGTTTTTGATCTTGTTCATTGCGTTTGGATCCGAGGTTTTCCCTGCGAGTGGGGACGAGGGGTCAAAGGGTTGGTGGTTCTATCGCTCATCAAAATGGGCACGCATGCGTTATTACTGCTGAGAAAGCGGGCTTCGCATGTGTCTCGGATTGCCGCTTGCGGATCGATCTATTTGGCAGTATAGCCAAATAGATACATGGGCGCCTTTCGAAAATCCGTCTCCTCCAAACGCGTCGAGGTACTCAAGGCGCTGGCGCATCCCTCACGACTTCTCATTACCGAGGCGCTCATGAATGGGGAGCTGTGTGTTGGCGCCATTCAGGCATTGGTGGGGGACGATGTTTCCACTGTCTCCAAGCATCTGACGATTTTGCGCGCGGCGGGAGTCCTGCGATCAGAGAAGCGTGGATTGAATGTTTTTTACCAACTGGGCTGCGACTGCTTTGGAGAGTTTCTCCAATGCGTGGATCAGGTTTGTCCCAGTTCTACGTCCTCCGGCTCCAAGACAAAAATGTGCTGCTAGATCATGAACATTCGAGAATTTCTAAAACAACTGAGGGATAACGAGCAGAAGGTGATTTCGATTCGGTTACCAAACGGAGATTTGGTGCCCGCTCACTATCACATCACTGAAGTGGGCCACGTCACCAAGCGATTCATCGACTGTGGCGGAACGCGGCGAGTGTTGGAGACGTGCCTCCTTCAGACGTGGGTGCATGAGGATTTGGAGCATCGTCTGCATGCCGGAAAACTGGCCGGGATTTTCGATCGTACAGGAGATCTTTTTCCGTCGCAGGATTTAGCGGTCGAAATTGAGCACGAAACCGATGTTGTCGCACAATTTCCTGTGGAACGCGCGGAAGCCACGGCTGATGCGCTCGTTTTACATCTCGGCGTGAAGCATACCGATTGTCTTGCGAGAGGGATTTGTTTGCCTGGTGAGTGCGCGCCATCCCCATCCGCCGTTCCGAGTCCATCGGCAGCGCCTTCTATTTTTTCGCCTCTAATTCCACCGCAGACGCCTTCCTTTATTAAACTCCAAGCGGGCCAATCGGCTTGCTGCTCACCAAAATCCGGTTGCTGCTAAAATTCCATGAAACCACTGGTTCTGATTCTCTGTACCGGAAACTCCTGCCGGAGTCATCTTGCCGAGGGCATCTTGCGCGCTGCGGCTGGAGATGTGCTCGAGGTTGCAAGTGCCGGATCCAAGCCGGCTGGATATGTGCATCCGCTCGCAATTGAGGCAATGAAGGAGATGGGCCTCGATATTAGCTCACACCATAGCAAGCACATGGATGAGTTTCTCACACGCCGTGTAGAAACAGTGATCACGGTATGCGGAAATGCCGATCAGGCGTGTCCGATGTTTCCGGGGCAATTAAACCGCCATCACTGGGGTTTTATGGATCCAGCGCATGCGACTGGAACGCAGGAAGAACAAATGGCCGTCTTCAGAAAAGTCCGCGACGAAATCAAAATGGTTTTTGAAGCGTACGCATCTGGAAGGCGGGATCAGCTCCGGGCGGCAGACGGAGTGGCCGGTTAGTTGGGTGATGGGTTGGAGGGGCGAGACGGGTTGCGTTCTGTTTCAACTAAGGGCATAGAACGGAGACTCCAGCCCGCATATTATGAGTCATATTGACGGCCTAATTGTTCGAGAACTGTCCTCGGAAGAGTTTCCTCTGATCCTCCCGCTCATCGAGAAGCAGAACGCAAAAATCCCGCCTGTCGAATTGAGGCGCCGACTAGAGCAGATGCGGTTCCATCATTATCACTGTATTGCTGCATTCGACGGGAATCGCATTGTTGGGGTTGCAGGTTACTGGTTGGGAGCGCGTTTCTGGTGCGGCGAGTTTCTTGATGCGGACAACGTGGTTGTGGATGAATCGGTCCGTTCGCGAGGCGTTGGGAAGGCGCTGATGGACTGGCTGGAGGGAAAAGCGCGGGAGCTTGGGTGCAAGCTACTAGTGCTCGATTCCTATGTGACCTATGCACGGGCGCACAAATTCTATTTCCGCGAGGGTTACGAAATAGTGGGCTATCATTTTACCAAAACGCTCAATCCGTAAGCGCCCATCCGAGGAGTGTTACTGGAGGGCGGTTTTTAAAAACTCGCTCACCAAAGACATTCGAGTTTCGTCGTAAAACTCTCGTCCACCGTGTTTGGAATTCGGGAGAAGATGCAGTGTCGCTGAAAGGCCAACTGCTTTGTAAGCAGTCAGAAACTCTTGCGATTGTTCGGGCGGCATTTGGGGATCAGCTCCCCCGTGGATGAGTAGCAGCGGAGGGTCTGTCGGATCCAGATGCGCAACCGGGCTCGCAAGCTTTGCGAGTTCCTGTTTTTCCTGCGGGGTTCCTCCGAGTAAACGCTGGAGAGCCGGTACACGCATCTTAAGGCCGAATTCCGTGGATTGAGCGAGGATGGTTTCGAGGTTTGAGGCACCGAAAAAGCTGATGATGGCCCGCACAGAACTCGGGGTGTTCACGTGGTCTCCCGTCGTTCCCTCGAGGGCAGTTACGCCTGAAGTC
>CANFNA010000071.1 GCA_947448395.1 Chthoniobacteraceae bacterium | reverse complement strand
GTCGAAGGCTGAGCCGTCGTAGGCGATTTGCATCCGGAGGCGCGAGTGGCCTGGAGGCGGAGCGTCATTTTTGGAATGGAGTTTTGGCGAGGTCAAATGGCCTGAAAACTTTGGGAGTCGAGCCAGCTTTGGAGGATCATCTGGGCAGCGACTTGATCGATGACCGCTTTGCTATTCTTTGCGTTGCGTCCCGCTTCGTGGAGGGTGCGTTGAGCGGCGAGAGTGGTCATGCGTTCATCCCAGAGAATTACGCGCATGGTGGGCAGCGCTGCTCGCACTGTGTTGGCGAAGGATTCTACTTTTTGAGCGGCAGGCCCTTTGGATCCGTCCATGTTCTTTGGGAGGCCGATCACGATGGAGTCGACGGACTTTTCCTTGGTTACGGCGACGATTCGAGGAAGGACGTTCGGTCCGGCGGGAAGGGTCTCAAGGGGATGCGCGAGCATACCGAGTTCATCTGAGATGGCGAGGCCGAGTCGGGCTTCGCCGTGGTCGATACCGAGGGAGCGTGGCATGGGGAGGGGAGGGGAGGGTAAAAGTGGCGTGGAAGGGAGAGGCGGGAAGATTTGGCTGCCCGATAAAAGGAGAGTGTGGCATTAGAGCAGGGATGCTGCCAGCCATCCTGATCGGTGCTTTGAGTGGATTGATTGCCGCCCTCTGTGGAGTGGGGGGAGGGGTGATTATGGTGCCGCTTTTTGTCTCGTTTTTGGGGCTGTCCCAAAAGCACGCGGTGGCGACATCGCTGTCTGCGATGGTGCTGACGGCTCTGATTTCGACGGTAAAAAATCACACGAACGGGTTCGTGGACTGGCGGGTCGCAGTGCCATGCGCAATTTCTGCGGCGATTGTGGCGTGGTTCGCCTCGGATGCGATGCGTCAGATGAGCAATCGGACGCTGACAGTTTTCTTTGCCGTTGTGATGATTACGATGGGGGTGCGGATGTTATTTTCTAAGTGATTAACGGTCTGCGTGGGCGGTTTTTGGGTGAGAGGCCGAGGCGTTCTTAGGATTTGGAAGGATGTAACGGATGCGGTGTAAAAAGTCTGTGACCTCTGCATCGGAGGTTTGGCGGAAATCGCGATACCATTGGCCGACGCTTGAAAAGAGTTCAGGAGAAAGAATGGAGACGCATTCGTCGACTTGGGGGCGGATTTTTCGAAGGACGGACAGAGGGATCGTGGGGACTGCGACGATGAGGCGGCGCGGGTGTTGGAGTTGGATGGAACGGATGGCAGCTTGAAGGGTGGCGCCTGTGGCAACGCCATCGTCTACGAGGATGACGGTACGGAGGTGGACGTCTGGTTCGGAATAGGAACCGCGGTAGGCGAGTTTTCGGCGCTGTAGTTCGACGGTTTCCTGAGCGGTGATGGCATCGAGGGTCTCTTTTGAGATGCCGTCGGACTGTACGAGCGCCTCGTTTAAGATGCGAATGCCTCCAGTGGCGATGGCTCCGAGTGCGAGTTCGGGGTTGCGCGGGGTTAAGAGTTTACGAACAACGAACACGTCGAGTGGGGCTTGGAGGGCGCGCGCGACTTCAAAGCCGACGGGAACGCCGCCGCGAGGCAGTGCGAGCACGAGCAGATCGGGTTGATCTGCGTAGTGGGAGAGACGAGATGCGAGGAGGCGTCCGGCTTCCGCACGGTTTATAAATGGCTGAGGAGAGCTGCAAAGCATAGAGTTCTGGGAGGGCGAACGGTTGGGAGATTTTGGATGGGTTTTGGATGGGGACCTCCTTTTGCTGGGGGCTTGAGTCCGCCATTTCAGAATCGTCTTCCGAGAACACCGAGGTCCGTGAAAGTCGTCTGAGGAGCGCTTGAATGGGACTCGGAGAAACACTGGTGTCGGCCAGCCGATTGGCCTGCAAGGACAGTGGATTTCCCTAGCGATTTTGGCTTTGTGCTAGACGTTTTCGACTCCCGTGGAGGGCATCTTGGTCGTTTGAGTTAGGGGGAAGAGGGATGGCAATGGTTCGCGATTGATGGACAGGGCAGGCGGGGCCATTCTTGAGATTCACATGGAAAACGAACTGCATTTGAAGGCGAGGGATCTGAAACGGAGTTTCCGAATCGGATCGCGGACCGTGGAGGTGCTGAAGGGGATTGATCTGGAGATTCGCCGTGGTGAGGCCGTTTTCCTGTGTGGCGCGTCAGGGGCGGGAAAGACAACCTTGCTGTACACGCTGGCTGGTCTTGAGAAGCCGGAGTGCGGGAGCGTTGAATTGGAAGGGGAACTACTTTATGCGAAGGGGGATGCGGAGGAAGCGAGGCGGCGCAATCGGAGGATTGGGTTTGTGTTCCAAGGGTATTTTTTGCTTCCGGAGCTGACGGCTTTGGAGAATGTGCTGCTACCCTGCATGATTGGAGGAAATAGGGGGGCAGGGGCACGGAGGCATGCGGAGGAGGTCTTAGCAAGGGTTGGCCTTGGGGACAGGATGCATCACTTGCCTGCGGAACTTTCCGGTGGGGAGCAGCAGCGGGTGGCTTTGGCGCGGGCGCTGATTAACGATCCGAGCGTGTTATTTGCGGATGAGCCGACTGGGAATTTGGATTCGAAGACGGGGGAATCGATTGTGGAATTGCTGTTGGAACTGGTGCGAGAGCGTCGGAGGACTCTGGTGGTGGTGACGCATGATGCGGTTTTGGCGGGGCGCGGAGACCGGCGTTTGGAAATTCGGGATGGGAAAATAGTGGGCGAGAGCGCCTGAAAACGGTTTGATTCTTTTTTTACGCAGATTTTACCACCTCTGATCATGAAGATTTACATCGATGGAACCTTTTATCCGGAAGCCGAGGCGAAAGTATCGGTGTTTGATCACGGCCTATTGTATGGGGACGGGATTTTTGAAGGGATTCGCTTTTACAATGGGCGAGTGTTTCGGCTGACGGAACACTTAGAGCGGTTGTATGATTCTGCGAAGGCGATTGCGCTGAAGATTCCGTTGACGTTTGCGGAGATGGAGGAGGCGACGTTGGAGACGATTCGCCAGAACAATTTGAGGGACGGTTACATCCGGCTCTTGGTGACGCGGGGGAAGGGGAACTTGGGGTTGAGTCCGGATCGTTGTCCGAAGGCGTGTGTGATCATTATTGCGGATAAGATTCAGCTTTATCCTGAGGAGAAGTATCAGAAGGGGATGGTGATGGTGACTTGTGCGACGCGACGGGCGACACCTGCGGCGTTGCTGCCGGCTGTAAAGTCGCTGAATTATTTGAACAACATCATGGCTAAGGTGGAGGCATCGCATGCTGGGGCAGACGAGGGAGTGATGTTGAACGAGCAGGGGTATGTTGCGGAATGTACGGGGGATAATTTGTTTGTGGTGCGGCGTGGGGTGGTTTCTACGCCGCCCGTCTATGCGGGGGCTCTTTGCGGGATTAACCGAGGGGTTGTGTTTGAGATATGCGCGGAGCTTGGGATTCCGACCCGCGAGGTGGAGATGACGCGGTACGATATTTATACGGCGGACGAGTGTTTTCTGACGGGAACGGCGGCGGAGGTGATCGCGGCGATTGTTTTGGACACTCGGCCGATTGGGGATGGCAAGCCTGGGGTGGTTACGGGGAGGATCATTGAGCGCTTCCGGGAGCTGACGCAGAGTACGGGAACGGAAATTTATCGGGCTTAGAAAAACAGACCGATGAGGATTTTCTGAGCGGAATGGTTGTGTTTGGTGTAAACTGATAGGAGATAATGATCCGAGTTTCCGGGAGGTCGTGATGTTGTGTGATGTCTGCAAAACGGCGAATGCCAGTGTTTTTCTGACCCAGATAGTGGACGGGAAGATGCAGAAGGTGAACATGTGTGAAGCCTGTTCGAAGGAGCGAGGAGTCACGGATCCGACGGCGTTTGCCTTGGCGGATTTTCTACAGGGATTGGGAGGGGCTCAGGAAGTGGAGCAGTTGGGCGGGGGACAGCCTCAGCAGAAATGCGGGACGTGCGGTTTGACGCAGATGGAGTTTAAAAAGACGGGGCGACTGGGTTGTTCGGATTGTTATTCGACGTTTGCCGATGGGATCACTTCGATGTTGAGCGGGATGCACAAGGGTTCGAGCCATACGGGGAAGGTGCCCGAGCGGTTGGCAAAAAGGATTGAGAGGGACCGGCTTTTGAAAGAATTGCAGCAGCACTTAAAGAAGGCGGTTGCGGAGGAGGACTATGAGGAAGCGGCTTCTTTGAGGGATCGGATTAAGGAGTTGGAAGTGGTAGTGTGAGGGAGGCGTTTTAGGCGGTGTTTTAAGACGAAATTGACCTGAACCGATTAGGAAACCAGCAACGGGGACGAAGAAGACGACGTATATGCCAATCCGGAACATTCTGAATAAGACGAGCGACTGGCTTGGTGGGGACGGGCCCCATCATCAGATTGTGGTGAGCAGTCGGGTTCGGTTGGCGAGGAATATTCAGGGGGTTTCGTTTCCCGGATGGGCGAAGAAAATGGAGCGGGTGGAAACGATGGAGCGGATTCGGCCTCAGGTGGAAGCATTGCCTGAGATGGGGGATGCATTTTCGCTTCCCTGTCAGGAGTTATCGGCTTTGGAGAAACAGGTATTGGTGGAGAGGCATCTGATTTCACGGGAACATGCGGCGAGAGGGGCGGGATCGGCGGTGGTGATGAACCGGAAGCAGAATCTTTCGATTATGATTAACGAAGAGGATCACCTGCGGATGCAGGCGATTCGCTCAGGGCTTCAGCTGAAGGCGGCGTTCAAGGCGGTGAACAAAGTGGACACGGAGTTAGAGGCTTCGTTGGATTTCGCATTTGACCCGAACTTGGGGTATTTGACGGCCTGTCCGAGCAATGTGGGGACGGGGATGCGTGCATCGGCCATGGTGCATCTGCCTGGGTTGGTGTTGAGCGAGCAGGTCAACCAAGTGATTCAGGCAGTGAATAAGATTGGGTTGGCGGTACGCGGTCTCTATGGGGAGGGCACTGAGGCGTTGGGGAATCTCTTTCAGGTGTCCAATCAGACGACTTTGGGAGAATCGGAGGAGCAGATTATTGAGCGGCTTCAGAAGGTGATTTTGCAGTTAATTGAGCATGAGCAGAACGCGCGTTTGAGCATGCTGCAGCACCGACCGACTACGTTGTTGGATCACATTGGCCGAGCGTATGGAATTTTGAAGCATTCCCACTCGATGGCATCCAAGGAGGCGTTGAATTTACTCTCTTTGGCGAAGTTGGCGTGTGATTTGGAATTTTATCCGGAGGCTTGGCGTGTGGCGGTGGATGAGCTGTTCATGGAGACGCAGCCTGCGCATTTGCAGAAAGGTTCTCAGCAGAAACTGGGGCCTGAGGATCGGGATGTGCTCCGTGCGAGAATTATTCGGGAGAAGTTGGCTGAGTGTCCATCGCCTGCGGGCGAGGCGGTGTTAAGCAGGATTCCGAAGGCGGCCTCGACGAAGCGCAAAAAGGCGGCTGGGGACGACTTGCTGGAAGGCTGATCGAGGAGTTGTTGGGAGGGAACGTGTGGTTAAACGAGGGGAGGGTAAAGGAGTTTTTTGGAGAGGGGTAAGGGTTAGTTTTTCAGGTGCGGTACGCTGAAAATTGACGTTTTGTCAGGGATTTATAATTGCACAAAGGGGTTTTTATGATTTGGTAGGGGGGCAAGTCAGAGCCCCTTTGGGCTGTAGGTAGATAGCTAGTAGTGTTTGTGAGTGGACTCCGGTCTGTTCCCTTTCCTGTGGCGATCCGAATCCGATGACCGGAATCCACGGCGAAAAGACTCCAACTTCAAAACAAACACATAAAACTATGGGAACCAAATTATACGTAGGGAATCTATCCTTCAAAACCACTGAGGACGAACTCAAGAGTCTATTTTCAGACGCAGGAAATGTGACTGAAGCCTCCCTGATGGTGGACCGCGAAACCGGCAACTCACGGGGATTTGCATTCGTCACCATGTCCTCTGATGCTGAAGCACAGTCTGCGATCGAGCAATTTCACGGTCGTCCCTTGGATGGGCGCAACTTGACTGTTAACGAAGCGCGTCCTCGTGAAGAGGGTGGCGGCGGCGGGGGTGGACGCCGGTTTGGCGGTGGAGGAGGAGGAGGAGGCGGCGGACGTGGAGGGCGCGATGGGGGCAGTCGCCGGTATTAATTAGCCGAATTCATCTTCGATAAATAGAGAACGCCCCAGGGTTAACACTCTGGGGCGTTTTTTGTGATCCGAGGTGGATCTCAAGGGTTTTGCGTATTCCTGCAGGCTCCCTTGAAACATTCGAGCCTGCAGTTGTGAGCCAAGTGACTTTCGCTAGACGGTTGGCGGGGGAGTCGAATCCTCGGGAGACTCAGAATTGGCTGAGTCAGCTGAGTCTGTTGAAGGAGAGGACTTTGCGAGTCTCTTTTCCCGTAGTTTTTCTTCCTTTTTCTTTTTCTTTGCGAGTTCTTTGGAGCGCTTTTCGAAGGAGTAGTTTGGTTTTGCCATTTATAATGTAGTGACCCTAAGCAAATTGTGGGCACATGCAACTGGCGTTGTGCGAAACACCTCCTATTTTGCTCCGGAATCGCTAGTTCCGTACGTGCGAAACTCAAGATTGCAGGAGATCGACCTCCAAACTTCGACGGGTCAATGGATCTCGACGATTTTCCCAGTTCGGGCGCTTTCGTAGCAAGCCAACACGAGGGAGACGGCTCGCTGAGCTTCGGAGCCGGGGATCATTGGAGGGCGTTTATCGCGAATGGCGAGCGCAAGATCTTCAATCAGCCTACGGTGTCCTTCGACGCTGATCGCTTTGGGATCAGCGGTTCCGCCTCCGATTTTACCAGAGGATTCGTTCTTAAGAACGGCCTCGTCGCCTAGTTCAGAAGTCTCAAAATCCCATCGGACGATCTTGTCGTTGACCATTGCTGCAGTGCCTTTGTTTCCGACGATTTCGATTCTCAGGTCAGAGCCAGGGAAACTGGAGGTGGAGGCTTCGATGACGCCGAGGGAGCCGTTTGGAAACTGGAGGGTGGCAGAAAGGGTGTCCTCGGTCTCAATCATCGGGTGAGCGAGAGTTGCTGAGAAAGCCGCCACGCGTTTTGGAAGTCCCACCAGCCAAGTCAGGAGATCTACAGCGTGAATGCCCTGATTCATGAGCGCACCGCCTCCGTCGAGCTTCCAAGTGCCTTTCCAAGCGGAAGAGGTGTAATACTCGTCCGAGCGCCACCACTTGATGTAGGCGCTGCAAAGTGAAAGTTTTCCGAAGCGTCCCGAATCGACTGCTTTTTTGAGTGTTTGCGCAGCGCTTCCGAGTCGGTTCTGAAAAACGCCCGCGAGAATGCCGCCGCCGCTTTTTTCAGCCGCGAGGATCCGGTTCACCGCGTCTGCAGTGACCTCGAGCGGTTTCTCGCAAAGAACGGCTTTGCCTGCTTGGAGCAGTGGGATTGCAGCCTCAGCGTGCGCGCCGCTTGGTGTGGTGATGCAAACTGCTTGAACACTCGGATCGGAGACTAGTTCCTCGATGCTTGCAGCAGGTCTGCAGCCAACTTTTTCGGCAAACTCGCGGCATTTTTCTGATCCTCGGGAATAAGCCGAAATGAGTCGTGCCTCGGGAATTTGAGAGATGGCGCGGGCGTGAAATTCGGCGATCATTCCGGTGCCGACAATGGAGAATCCAACGGGAGAGCTCATGAGGGGAGGAGAGGAGGAGTTTTTTGGTTAGGGGACTGGATCGTAGAAGTGGAGCATCAAACAGAGCAGCCGCACCGTTGAGGGTGCGGCTGCGGAGGATCATAGAGAGGGGATGCGATTAACGTTCAGAAATGGGTTTGACGGTCTTGCCTACCTCGGGACCGGTGTATTCGCTCAATGGGCGATACAGGCGGTTATCTGCAAGCTGCTCGAGCACATGGGCTGTCCAGCCGGCTGTGCGAGAGATCGCAAAGATGGGTGTAAACAGATCGGTTGGGATTCCAAGCGAGTAGTAGACCGTCGCTGAATAGAAATCGACATTTGCATTGAGGTGCTTTTTCTCACGCATCACTTCGGCGATCCGCTCACTCATGCGGATCCACTTTGGTTCGCCAAGTTGCTCGGTGAGCTTGATGGCCATGTTTCTGAGGTGAGGAGCACGAGGATCGAGCACTTTGTAGACGCGGTGGCCGATTCCCATAATTTTCGCCTTCTTGGCAAACTGCTCTTCGAGCCAAGGATCAACGCGCTCTTCGCTGCCGATTTCTTGGAGCATGTGGATGACTCCTTCATTCGCGCCGCCATGCAGAGGGCCTTTGAGAGTACCGATTGCCGATGTAATCGCGGAATAAACGTCGGTTAATGTGGCGACGGTTACGCGGGCTG
Organism: Chthoniobacteraceae bacterium; assembly: GCA_947448395.1. Taxonomy (GTDB): domain Bacteria; phylum Verrucomicrobiota; class Verrucomicrobiia; order Chthoniobacterales; family Chthoniobacteraceae; genus Chth-196. Next base: position 5,529 of record CANFNA010000071.1, on the reverse strand, counting down.
AAAAGGTGCTGGCATTCATGCCGTGGTCGGCGTGCAGGACGTACGCGACGTCGAGCGTGTCGGCAGCTTCTTTGGACGGCACTTCGCCGTTGATCAAATAGAGGAAGTGGGCGGCTTCGCTGAGATCGGTGCGGACGGGAGGGAGGTCTTTGCCTTGGCGGCAGCGATGGAAGTAGGCCGCGATGATTCCGATTTTTGCGGTGAGGGCGATGGCTCGCTTGTAGTTGGCGTCGTCGCCTGTTTCATGATCGAAAAGTCCGAGCATGGAGACGCCGGTGCGGATCACATCCATGGGCCCGGCGGAGTGCGGTGCCTTTTTGATGAAGTCGATGACTTCGGCAGGCAGCGAGCGCTGAGAGCGGAGCTTGGAGGTGAGAGCGTCCAGTTGAGACTGGTTAGGCAGTTCGCCGTGCCAAAGCAGGTGGATGATTTCTTCGAACGAAACTTTTCCAGCAAGTTCGTTAATATCGTAGCCAGCATAAATGAGCTGGCCGATGTCTCCGCGCACGTCCGAGATTGCCGTTGTATTGGCGATGATCCCTTCGAGTCCTTTAGCAACGAGTGGCATAGGTGGGTGGTGTTTCTAAGGTTGAGTCTCTTTTCTGATCTTCGACCGCTAGGTTACAGTTTGCCCCAGTGGCGCAGTAATGTTTCAGCCATTACCGAGGGGGTTTCGGCGACGGCAATGCCCGCGGCTTTCATCGCCGCGATCTTGCCCTCGGCGGTGCCTTGTCCGCCGGAAACGATTGCACCGGCATGACCCATTCGGCGTCCGGGAGGCGCTGTGGTTCCCGCAATGAACCCTGCGATTGGCTTCTTGCAGTGTTCGCCAGCCCAGTTCGCCGCTTCTTCTTCGGCTGAACCTCCAATTTCACCGATCATGATAATCGCCTCGGTCTCGGGATCTTCATTGAACATCTTGAGAACGTCGAGATGAGAGGTTCCGTTGACTGGATCCCCGCCGATTCCGACGCAGGTGGATTGTCCGAAGCCCCGTGAAGTGAGCTGCCAAACGGCTTCGTAAGTCAGAGTTCCCGAGCGCGAAACAACTCCCACATTCCCCTTTTTGTGAATGTAGCCCGGAGCAATTCCGATGCGGCATCCTCCGTGGGATTTTTCGCCCGTTCCGGGTGTGACCAATCCGGGGCAGTTTGGACCAATGAGGCGTGTCCGGCTGTTGCGGATTTTTTCCTTCACGCGGACCATGTCGAAAACAGGGATTCCTTCGGTGATGGCGACGACGAGATCGAGTCCGGCGTCATTGCATTCGAGGATGGCGTCAGCGGCGAAAGGCGGTGGAACGAAGACGACAGACACGGTGGCACCGGTCTGTTTAGCGGCTTCTTCGACAGTGTCGAAAATCGGGACCTTGTGCGATCCGTGTTCGAAAAACTGGCCGCCCTTTCCGGGGGTGACGCCGGCAACGACTTGCGTGCCGTAGTCGAGGGAAAGTTGGGCGTGACGGGCGCCGAAGCTGCCGGTGATGCCCTGCACGAGAATGCGCGTTTGTGGAGTGACGAGAATGGCCATGGTATTCGAGGAAAGGGTTAGGCGGCTTTGACGGCGGCGACGATTTTTTGGGCGGCATCCGCGAGCGTGGATGCGCTGATGATGGTGAGGCCGCTTTCAGAAAGCGTCTTTTTGCCAGCCTCGACATTGTTGCCTTCGAGTCGCACCACGAGAGGGAGTTTTAATCCCACTTCGCGAGCCGCCTCGACGATCCCGTTGGCGATCACGTTGCAGTCCATGATGCCCCCGAAGATGTTGACCAGAATGCCTTCTACGTTCTTGTCAGAGAGAATGATTTTGAACGCTGCGCAGACTTGATCCTTGGTGGCGCCGCCTCCCACATCCAGGAAGTTGGCGGGTTTTCCGCCCGCGAACTGAACGATGTCCATCGTGGCCATTGCGAGACCCGCGCCGTTGACGAGGCAGGCGATGTTTCCATCGAGTCCTATGTAGTTGAGGTTGAATTCGCTGGCAGCGACTTCACGAGGATCTTCCTCTTCCTTGTCCCGCATCGCTACAATGGCTGGTTGGCGGTAAAGCGCGTTGTCGTCGAAGTTAAACTTGGCGTCGAGTGCCAGCAGGCGACCGTCTGGGGTCACCACCAAGGGATTGATTTCGACCATCGAACAGTCGGATTCGATGAAGGTCCGGTAGAGGGCGGTGAAAAGCTTCGAAGCCTGCGTCATGAGAGGGCCTCGGAGACCGAGATTCGCGGCGATTTTCCGAGTTTGGAACGGCTGCAATCCCAGCAAGGGATCTACGGAAACGTGGAAGATTTTCTCTGGGGTGTGTTCTGCAACGGTTTCGATGTCCATGCCTCCTTCTGTGCTGGCGATGATCATGGGGGCGGAGGTGGCGCGATCCACAAGGATGGCGATGTAGAGTTCGCGGGAGATATCGACGGCTTCGGCGATGAAGACCTTATTGACGACGCGGCCTTCGGGCCCGGTCTGTTTGGTCACGAGAGCGTGGCCAAGCATTTTGGAAGCGATGTCGCGCGCTTCGGTTGGAGTGTGGACGAGTTTGACTCCTCCCTGAAATCCGTTGGTGAAGGTACCCTTGCCTCGGCCGCCTGCGTGAATCTGGGCTTTCACAACCAGATTAGATCCGCCAATGGCGGCGGCCGCTTTCTCGGCTTCTTCTGGGGTTGAGGCAACGTGTCCCTTGGAGGTGGCAACGCCAAATTTCTCAAAGAGTTCTCGGGCTTGGTATTCGTGGATGTTCATGAAGAAAGTGGGCGTTTAATCGGGGATCCTCAGGTTTTTCTCTTCAGGCGAGCGGCGACAGTGAATGGATTCGCCAGTAAGGCGAATGACCAACGAGTTGCGACAAGCCAGTGAGGGATTCCATGAGCGAACCTCTTTTTTAGGTGGCCGGTCCAGTGTGACGCAAGGGAAGGTTTTACGTTTAGTGACCCGATAGTCCGCATTCCGTTAATGAAGCGTCCATCGGGCGGGGGTGGGGGCGGTTGTTCGGATTCCTTCTTTTCGTTGGAGGCACGATCGATCATAGGCTGGTCTTTTGAGCATGGCTCAAGCATCTCATTCAGTTTGCTATTAGTCGTTTGAGTTCCTTTTTTGGAGGGGTTGCAGGCGGGGTTAAAGTGGGGGAGGATTATTTATGGATGACACGGCTTTGCGTTCGCTTTTCGATTTTCTGAGGTTTCCAAGCGTTTCAACGGACCCTGCGCGTCGGGGTTCGGTGGCGGATTGTGCAGCGTGGTTGGCTCAACAGATGCGGGAGGCGGGGTTAAGCGCCGAGGTGTATCCGACTCCTGGGCATCCCGTCGTTGTGGGGAGGAATAAGCCCACTCCGGGGCTTCCGACGGTCTTGATCTACGGGCATTACGATGTTCAGCCTGAGGATCCTGTGTCGGAGTGGGAGACGCCTCCGTTTGAACCCACTGTCCGGAACGGGGTGATCTTTGCGCGAGGGGCTACGGATAATAAGGGGCAAATCTTTGCGCACCTTCAGGGGGTTGCGGCCACTCTGAGGGAGCATGGTCGTTTGCCGGTGAACTTGATCATGTTAGTGGAGGGCGAGGAGGAGATCGGAAGCCCGAATCTGCAGGCTTTTCTCCAAGAGCATCGGGAAAGTCTTGGGTGCGATGTGATCGCGGTTTCGGATACCGGAATGGTGGCTCCTGGGGTGCCGACTCTGACGTATGGGCTCCGAGGGATTGCGGCCATGGAATTGCGGGTGAAGGGGCCTTCGGTGGATTTGCACTCTGGAATTTACGGGGGAGCGGTGCGGAATCCTGCGACGGTGGTGGCGCAGTTGGTGGCGTCTCTTCACGATTCGGAGGGGCGAATTGCGGTGCCGGAGTTTTGTGACGGGGTGGTTCCTTTGGAGGATTGGGAGAGACAGGCTTGGGCGAAGTTACCGTTTGGGGATGCGCAACTGAGGGAGGTGACGGGGGTTCCATCGCTGGCTGGAGAGCCTGGGTTCACTGCGCTGGAACGGATTTGGGCGAGGCCGACGGCGGAGGTGAATGGATTGGGCGGAGGGTTTCAGGGTGTGGGGACGAAGACCGTCATTCCAAAGGAGGCGTTTGCAAAGCTGACCTTCCGGTTGGTTCCGGGGCAGGATCCGGAACGGATTTTGGATCTTGCGGAGGCCTATTTGCGGAAGCGCTGTCCGGAAGGCGTCGAGCTCGAATTGATCCGGGGGCATAGCGGGAAGCCGTATGTGGTGGACCCTCATTCGGCCTGTGGGAAGGCTGCCCAAGATGCGTTGCGGAGAGCATTTCGGGGGCGGGATTTGGCGTTGATTCGGGAAGGGGGGAGTATTCCGATCATTAATACTTTTAAGGAGGAGCTTGGGGTCGACACGCTGTTGCTGGGGCTTGCGCTTCCGGATTGTCGGGCGCATGCGCCGAACGAGAATTTCCCAGTAGAGAACTTTTATGCCGGCATGGCCCTGAATCAGGCTTTGTTGGAGGAGCTCGCGAGGGTGCGTTTTTAGGGTGATGGGCTGAAATCGTTGGTTGGAGGGCATTGCGGGTTGATCGCTTTGGGAAAGGTTGTTACGGGTCGCGGCATGTCGCATCCGCTTCTTTATGAGGTGAACGCTCGCCAGTGGTTGTCTGCTCTGCGGGCAAAGCACGGTATGCATGTGGATTTAGGCTCCATTCCGGAAGAGGAGTTTTCTGATCTGAAGCGGTTTCGGTTTACGCACCTTTGGTTGATGGGGGTGTGGCCGACGGGTCCAAAATCGCGAGCTCAAGCCGTTGAGCACGAGGATTTGCGGAGGGCCTATGAGGATGCCCTTCCCGGATGGACGGAGGCGGATATTTTGGGTTCGCCTTATGCGGTGCAGGAGGCGCGTGTCGCGGCGATTCTCGGCGGGGATGCTGCGTTGGCGATCTTTCGGAAGCGTTTAGCGGAGATGGGTATTGGTCTAATCCTCGATTTTGTTCCGAATCATCTTGGGTTGGATCACGAGTGGCTGAGCTCAAACCCTTCCCATTTTGTGAGTCAGGAATTGGAGTTTCCGTTTAGCTTTGCGCTTGGGAATGGCTCTGAAAGACCATTTGTCGCGCATGGGAAGGATCCGTATTTTCCCGGATGGACGGATACGGTTCAGATCGAGTACCGGCGCCGTGAGACTCGGGAGGCAATGATTGGGATGCTGGCTTCTATAGCGAGCAAGTGTGACGGGGTCCGCTGCGATATGGCGATGCTCCTGCTTTCGGAGGTTTTTCAGCGGACATGGAGTCACGTTCCGCTGCAGGGTGAGTGTGCTGCGGGGGAGTTCTGGCAAGAGGCGATTTGCGCGATTCGGAAGCAGAGGCCCGGGTTTTTATTTCTCGCTGAGGCTTACTGGGATTTGGAAGGAGCGCTCTGCGAATTGGGTTTTGATTACGCCTACGACAAGAGGATGTACGATTTTTTGGTGCATGACCACTGGGGCGGGGTGCAGCCGCACCTCTTGGGTTTGGGCCCGCAGAATGAGAAACGTGCGCATTTTCTTGAGAATCATGACGAGCCTCGGATTGCGGGTTTAGTGGATCTGGAGAGG
>CANFNA010000070.1 GCA_947448395.1 Chthoniobacteraceae bacterium | reverse complement strand
GATTGATCAAACTCTGCCCAAAAGTCTCTCGACTCGAAAATCCGTAATCCGGACAGCCCTTCCCGAACGCAAACATCACCGCCAGTGCTCTGCAATTTTTCGCTTCAAAAATTGGACACTTCTTTGCAACTGCTCGATCCCATCAACCCCATCCTCAATACTGATCCATCCGTCGAAACCCACGCGCGTCAACTCGCCAAATATTGCGTCGTAATCGTTCAATCCTTTCCCGATCTCTCCGTGACGCAAACGAGACGCGTAGCCCTTAGAACCCGACTCCTCTTGTCTTAGATCCTCCAAAGTCCCCGAGATCAGATAGCGGTCGCTCGCATGCATCGTGACCACACGGTGGGAAACGCGACGCAAAAGCTCAAGGGGATCATCACCGGCGAGGTAAGCATTGCTCGGATCATAGTTCACTCCAAAGTTTGGGTGCGTAATCGCAGCCACCAAATCGCAGAACACATCCATCTTCTGTGCAAATTCCGGATAATCCCAAAAATCGTCTTTGTAGTGATTCTCCAAGATCAATGTCACCCCGCGCTCCCCAGCATAGGGAAGACAAGCATAGATACTGTCAGCCGCAAGTTTGACGCCTTCAACAAGACTGAGTTCGGGCCTTTTTTGACCGCTTAACACTCTGCAATAAGAGCCTCCCAAAGCATACGTCATGTCTATCCAATGCTTCTGTTTAGCAATCTCTCGCTCTCGAAAGGAAGGCTCGGGATGCGTGAAGTCCGGAGAACAACAAAGCATCGGAATCGTCATCCCAAGCCCTTCGACCTTCCGACGAAAGACACCCCAGTTAGCAGCGTCTTCCATCTCCAAAAAACCTGCATAAAACTCCAACCCATCGACCCCCAAAGTTGCTGCAAGAGAGAACCATTCATCGAGCTTCATCGACCCGTCTTTGCAGAGGGCATTCATGTAGGCTTTCGGAAAAGCAGCAATTTTCGGCATAGCAGTTCAGCGTTTGATGTTCGGTAAATTCTCGGGATCCTTCGGAGGGTTTCGGCCCATCATGGGATATTGCTCCAACTCCACAATTTGGCCGCTGATCGGTCCCGCAGCATCCTCAAGCCAGTAAACCGCTGCCGCCGCAATTTCCTCTGGATATAAAATCCGTCCGGATGGCGCAAAAACTCGCGGCAACTCGCTCATCCAATCGTCCTTTAGCCCGTGCTCCCTCTTGCGACGAATCTCATTTTCCGTGAGCACCCAACCGGGATTGATCTGATTAACCCTCACCCCGTCCCGACGCATCAGAGTATCACCCAAATTGCGTGTCAGCGTGCTCAATGCCCCCTTCGAAACGCTATAAGGCAACAAATTTTCTTCGCCGCACATCGCATTGACACTCCCGATATTCAGCACCGCGCCACGCACCTTCCGCAATTCCGGAAGTGCTGCTTGGATCAGTAAAAACGGCGCCAGAGCATTGACCGCGAGCATCCTTGAAAAAAGCGCCCCATCGGTGGTGTGAATATTGCCCGTCGCAATCATCGCAGCATTGTTCACCACCCCATCCAGTCGTCCAAACGCTGAAATTGCCAGCAACACCAACCGCTCAGCACAACCCACCTCAAGCAAATCCTCGACATGAGCAACGGCACTCTGATCTCCCAACTCACGGACCAATGCATCGGCTAGTTCACTCTCCAATCCATGCACCACCACACGCGCGCCCTCCAAAACGCAACGCCGCGCAATCGCTCTCCCAATCCCTGTCGCACTCCCAGTCACCAGAATTACCTTCCCTTTCAAGCGCATAATCAAACTGGTTTAAGGACCGACTTTACAACTTCCCCACGGTGCATTTTCTCGAAAGCCTCGTGCCACTGAGTCACTGGCCACACACCCCCAATGATAGGGCGCACATTGAACTGACCGCTCCCGAGCAAATCCAACACGCGCTCCCAGATAGGCCAGTTGTGACTAAAACTGCCCTGCAAACGCACGTTTTTCTGAACCAACGGATCTACGTTAAATCCAAGCGGTTGTGGCCCCCAACCAACTTTGCTGATCCAACCCGCCGGCCGAACCAACTCCATCGCGATCTTCAAAGTAATGCTAGCACCAGCAGCATCGATCACTCCATCGCATCCCATCCCGTCCCTTTCTAAAGCCCACTCGCCGGCGTCTCCGATAATCACTTTGCATCCATATTGTCGCGCAATCTCAAGACGGTGCGCATCTTGAGCCAACCCGACAATGGCAACCTCCGCTCCACATAACCGAGCCATCGCAGCACAAAGAATACCGATCGTTCCAGGGCCCAAAACCACCACGCGATCCCCCGGCTCAATCCGCGCATTCTTCACCACTGCATTATACGCCACACAACACGGTTCAGTCAGACAGGCCTCCTCAAACGGCAACCCATCCCGAACGCGATGCAGAATGCGCTGCGGCACCCGAACATATTTCGTCATGGCGCCGTCCACTCCATATCCAAATCCCTTACGCGTTGGATCCAGGTTATAAAGCCCCCGGCGAGTCATCGGGTTGTCCTGACTAATGATTGCAGCTGTCTCACTCACCACCCGATCCCCCTCCTTCCAACCCTTCACAGCCTTGCCCACCTCTACAATGTGCCCCCCAAACTCATGCCCTAGGACTACCGGATAGTTCACCTTCCAAGAGTGGTCGGCCGTCCATTGGTGCAAATCGCTCCCACACACACCGACATTTGCAACCTCCAACAAAACATCCTCCTCACCAATTTCAGGCCTTGGCACCTCCCGAATCTCAACACTTCCTTTTTCAGACGAATAATTGACTACAGCAGCAGATTTCATGGCTTCGATTTCTCTATGATCGATCGATCTTTGATTGGTCTAATTTGACGAGCCTCCGGCTTTAACCTCCCCATATGCATGCACCCTTTCACAAATCATTCGAAGGGATCCCTCCATGTCCCCAGACGCCGTTTTGAAAGAATCTGCGTCGATAGTTAACGGCGCACCCAGCACCACAAGCGGCGCCCCATATTCAGGGCAACGAATAGCCTGTTCCAAAGTCAGTCCTCCAACCGCCTGCACCGGCACCCGAACCGCAGAGACCACTTCACGTAGTTGATCTAGCGGACTCGGCATCAGCTGGCCTCTTGCCGCTATCCCGCGCCGCTCGTCGTACCCAATGTGGTGAATCACAAAATCACATCCCATGTCTTCCAACAACCGCGCGCCGGCAACCATATCCGGACACCCTAGATTATCTCCCATCACTGCCACTCCATGATCCTTCCCTGCTTGCACCACCACCTTGAGTGTCTCCTCATGTGCGCGCGCCATCACCACAACATGCGAAGCCCCTGCCTTCGCCATCATCTCAGCCTCCAAATAGCCTCCATCCATCGTCTTCAAATCAGCCACGATCGGCGTTCTAGGAAATGCAGCGCGCAGAGCGCGTACCCCATGGAGTCCTTCCGCCAAAATTAAAGGAGTCCCCGCTTCCAGCCAATCGACTCCGGCGCGCATCGCAAGAGCGGCAGTTTCCAACGCCTCATCGATATTGGTGAGATCTAGCGAGATTTGCACAATTGGGCGCATATTTATTGAGGTTCACGTTCTGAGAAGACTTTGCTGATGCGCCCCTCAATCAAGAGAGCTACACCACCTCATCATTAACATCAGAATTCTCCTTTGCAGTCTGTAAATAAGCGGCCACTTTTTATGCTAAAACCGCCACACTTCAACCGCAGCGCCCCCTTTCTCCAGAACTTTCTTTGACCGTACTGCTCCTAAAAATCGTGTCTGTTCGAGCGTGTCTCTTCGCCGAGCTGCCTATCACCAGCAAATCGGAAAATGTTGCTGCCATTGCGTCCAAAAGGAAGGTCTTAGAGCCTGGCGCCCATATCTTAAACATGCAGGACGACGGTCTGGACAATCAGAGCATAGAAACTCACCCTCTCGCGTTGCAGCGTCTTTGCTCCGCTACGCGCCTCAGATAATCGATTACTCATCGCTACCCAAAATTTAATCTGGGCAGGTCGGCTTTCATTTCGCTCCAAAACACAATTTTTGAATTATAACAAAGTAGGCCGATATTCATGTCGAAAACGCCATCGAAAAACGCGAATCCAAAACAGGTTCAGGCTCAATTTTTAGCAGATGTGCATTTGGAGGAGGCACTCCTATCGGCTTTCGAAACGTTATTGGAAGCACACTGCTTCGTGAAAAACCCCGAAGGGAAAACTCTTTTCATGTCTCCCCTCTGGTCCCGTCACCATGGGTTTCTTTCGCAAGATCACGCCTTGTTTAAAACGGATACAGACCTCACTCCGGGACCGCTCGCCTCGCAGTATCTTGCAGACGATCTGTCTGTTTTCCAAACGGGCAAGCCATTACTCGGGCGACTCGAAATTTGCATCGATGAAGTTGGGCTCCCTGACTGGTATATCACCCACAAATTTCCACTTAGAAACCGCACCGGACAGATCATTGGTCTTCTTGGAATCGCTAGAGCATGCAAAGGACAAGCGCCGCCGGACTCCCCCAATGTTCGGATTGCGGCCGCTACAAAGATGCTTCGAACCGAACTATCAAGATTTCCATCACTCGCTTCACTCGCGAAGGCCTGCCATCTATCCACCCGCCACCTGCAAAGATCTTTTCAACAGACACTGGGAATTGCGCCGCGCACCTACTGGATGAAATGCCGCATTCAATCCGCATGCGATGCCCTCAGAAACACTCATGAGAGCCTCGCGGATATGGCCCACCGACTTGGCTTTTGCGACCAAAGTAATTTTAGCGCTCATTTCAAGACGCACACTGGCCAGACCCCTCTGGCGTTCCGTCGGGCATTCTCTCATTCCCAGATTCTGGATCCCTCGCTCCTATCCTCATAGGTCTCCTCAGCCTTCGATTGGCGTGCCTAAACGAAGATGCACCCAACCATTTCGGATCGCCCCTTCGATGGTTTGCGGGATGCGGTCTGAGACTCCCTTTTGTCTCAAGACCGCTCCCTCCTGAGTTCTTGAACCTATGAAAACATCTATCTCAATGCTTCTCACCCTAGCGTCGCTGACTTCATTTTGCGTCGCTGGGCAGAAATCTGCACCCCAAACATCACCACCAACAGCACCATTGCCAGTCTTTCAAGAAGGTGAACTGCAACTCGATCTTTTCGGCGTCTACGGAGTTGGAAACGCTCCCAATCACGCTGGGCCCTTTCGCGAACATGCTTGGGGAGGAGGCGTTGGACTCAACTATTTCTGGTCGCAAACCATCGGCCTCGGGATCGACGCGGATCTCAAAAAGGGCCGCGAAAACGAAGCGATGGGCTCCGATAAAAAAACGTTCGAACAATATTCCGCGAGCCTCATCTACAGGTTACCGCTCGAAGAGTATTCGCTAGCGCCCTACCTTTTCGGCGGCGGTGGAATCACAGCTAGTGGCGGAAATATTGGAAGCGTGCACGCAGGAGTTGGAATCGAGTACCGCATGACTCCAAATCACTTTGGAATCTTCGCCGATACGAGATGGACGTACTACGGCGATCGCTTCGGGCATTCAGACCAAAACAACGTCCAGATTCGCTCAGGCTTCCGGGTTTTATTCTAAATCAGATGATCCTCTAATCACCTCTCTCATAAGGCCTAAACAACGGCACCATCCGTCCCTCCCGATCGGTTTTAGTTAACCTTTTGGGACGGGACGGCTTGCTTTTCCAGAAACACGTTTCAAATCACACCGGTTCGCAGCAGCGATGACGAGCTCGGCCACCCGACGTTTTAGACGCCAGCCGCGCAGTAGAATCCACAACAATAAAACGCCGTAAAGACTCCACAAAAACAGATCGGCCCGGTCCAAAAAGATACGACGGTAAGCCAACGCGAGCAGACAAATCGCATTGATGAGTACCGTCATAAAAACCGGATGATAGCTCAACTCAACCCGTGTCAGGCACTTCGGTCCCCCGTGATACTCAGTCACTGTTCCAGCTTCGATACTCCAAAAGCGGTTCCCATAAATCCGGAGATCCCAATTTTTCCAACCCGTATCCGCAGAATATTTCCAGCCCTCTCGCTCCAATAACGCAAAGACCTCGGACAAAAGACGCTCACGGCCTTGTCCTGTCTCATTCCAAAAATTCAAACGCGTAATTCCGCCACGCTTGCTGGCAGAAGTCACTCCTTCCTCATGTTGAGAAATCACTTCCGGCGGAGTTTTCTTGAAATTCATCCAAGTGAAATACCGAGCCCATCCGCGACACAGCGGCTGAGCTAATGCTAAAAAACCAACCAGCAAACGCGCTCGGATCGTATCAAAGCGCGGCTCTATTCGCGCATGAATCATGTAGGAGAGTGACACTAAAAACGTAGCTCCAAACATGAAGAGCGGAACCATCCGAAACTTCTCCAACGGCCATCCCAGAATCGACATCGCCAAGGTTAGCACCACCCACTCAATACTGCTCACATAAGCGGCCACCTCGGACTGCGGTGTTGGATAAATCGACTGAAATAGGCCTTGTCCAAATACACCGTGGTAGACGATTGGCGAGTTAAAGAGCCAGGTGAACCTCGGCGCCCCATAAATCTGGCCTTTCCACTTTGCAGTTCCCGTTGGTCCGAAAAACACAAGGTGCTTGAAGCGTAACATCGACTCCGCTTGGCCATACCCCTCCTGCTGTTTCCGAAACGCCTGAAGAGTAAATCGCCGATAGTGCCAAACAATCGCGCTCGGACTAAACGCAATCACTCCTCCATTGGTCTGTAAGCGCCAACAAAAATCCACATCATCTCCCGCCGTTCGGTATTCCACGTCAAACCCAATCACGCTCTCAAATGCAGCGCGATGGAAAGCCATGTTGCACCCTGGAATATGCTCCGCAACGACATCCGTTAAAAGCACATGGCTAGGACCTCCTGGGGCCGCTGACACAGCCGCCTGAATCCAGTCCACCGCCGGAGGCGAGATGTTTGGCCCGCCCACACCCACATAATCTCCGCTTAGCAACGTTCCTACCAAGTAGTAAAGCCAATCGGGGTCCGCCATGCAGTCAGAGTCCGTGTACGCAAAAATTTCACCAGTGGCCGTCTTAGCCCCGACATTCCTTGCATAACTCAGCCCTTTATTTACCTGAACCACGTTCACAAAAGGCGGCAACTTCTCGCCCGTCTTCACAGCACGTTCCTTGCGCCCTGATTCATAGTCCTTCACCAAGGTCTGCGTGTTATCCTTCGAACCGTCATCCACGAGGATGATTTCAAAATCCGGATAATTCACTTGGTCCAGAGACTCCAAACACTCCTTGAGTGTCTTGCCTCCGTTGTACGAACACACGATCACGGAAACTCTCGGATATCGATCCAACTTCACCTGACTCGTGATTGGCCCTTTCACTCCAAGCAAAGCCTTCAGCGTATGAAACGCCTTCTTCGGCTTTCGATCCCGAGTCACCAAACCAAACTCCCAGTCCAAAATCTCTGCCCCACCGGTGAACCATTCGTCCGTCCACGAAAAAAAGATCGTCCCCGCAGCCCCGCCACGAACCACCGACTCCAAATGCCATTGGAGCACATCGACCTGCATATCCTCGCCTTTACGCAGCGTATCCAACCCGAACTCACCAAAAACAAGCGGCTTATCCCCGGAGAGATTCTGTAAACGCGCTAGATATTTCTCAAAGTCTCTCTGCCGCTCCAGATACACGTTGAACGTATAAAAATCCACGTTCTGAGGCAGGAGATATTCCGTCGGAGGGTAGCTGGCATACGAATACAAAGGCCGTGGATCGGTCTCCCTTGCCACCGCAATCAAATGCTCCACAAATTCTGTCACTCGACGCACGCCCAACCACCGCACCATCGAACTCGGAATTTCGTTTCCTACCAAATAGCCAAATATTGCCTCGTGCCCCTTGTGCGTCGCTACCGCCGTGCGAATCGTATCAATGATCTGTCGGCGCATTCCCGAGTGATTCAAAAACTCTACATGTTCCGCCCATGGAATCGAGATCATCACACGCAACCCAAAATCCTTCGCTAAATCCAAAAACCATCGAGGGGGAACATGGTACACGCGCAGCAGATTCCCCCCCATCTCCCTGATCAACTCAAAGTCACCACGTGCCTTCTCCGGGTTACCAACATAAAAGCCCTGCTGATCCGGAGCAAACGGACCGTAAGTGACTCCCTTGAGGAAAAACTTCTCATCCCCCTCAAACAAAAACTTCGAACGCGCCACAATAGGCTTTAAGGCAACCTCCGGCGTCTTGCTGGGCTGCGGAAGGACACTTGATTCGGCACTCAATTCGGGGTGAGACATGGACAGGACCTAAATTGTTAAGATTTCATCCCCGATAGGCAAGAACGCTAGCGCCTCATAACAAGGACAGAACTTCCCCCGTCACACGTTCGGTCCGCTCCAAATCGGCTTCGGAATGCGCTACACAAAGGAATCCCGCCTCAAATTGAGAGGGCGCAAAATACACCCCACGCTCACGGCATCCGTGAAAAAAACGGCCAAAAGCGGCCTTATCGCTCCTTTGAGCTGAGGCCAAATCCCAAACGTCACCCTCAGTAAAGTACAAGCAGAACATCGACCCAATGCGGCGAAAATTGTACCGTTTGCCCGACCGCGCCAGCACCCGCTTCACACCAGACTCAAACTCCGCCCCAATCTCCTCAAGGCGATTCCACCCCCCGACCCGCTCCATTTCGCGCAACTGAGCCAGCCCAGCTGCCATCGCAAGAGGGTTCCCTGAGAGCGTCCCCGCCTGATACACAGGACCATCTGGAGAAAGGTAGTCCATCATCTCCGTCCGGCCTCCAAACGCTCCAACAGGCAACCCTCCGCCGATCACTTTCCCAAGAGCGGTTAAATCCGGATGAATCCCACATCGCTCTTGGTATCCCCCCTTCGCCAAACGAAAACCCGTCATTACTTCATCAAAAATCAATACCGTTTCGTACTCCGAACACAGGCTCCGCATCTTCTCCAAATAGCCTGGACGAGGCAGGTACAGTCCAGCGTTGGCCGGAACCGGTTCCACAATTACGGCCGCGATTTCCCGCCCCCGTTCCACAAAAATCCGTTCCAATGCCTCTCCGTCATTGTAGGGCAAAGTTAGCGTCAGCGCCGCCAAACTCTTTGGGATTCCGGCACTATCGGGCTGCCCATGGGTTAAAGCCCCACTTCCCGCCTTCACAAGGAGAGAATCCACATGACCGTGGTAACAGCCCTCGAATTTTAAAATCAAATCCCGCTGCGTAAAACCCCGAGCCAAACGAATACACGACATCGTCGCTTCTGTGCCGCTGTTTACCATCCTCACCTTCTCAATAGAAGGCACCCACGACACAATTTGCCGAGCCATCTCAACCTCCAAAGGATTCGGTATCCCAAAACTAACCCCACGCTGTGCGGCGCTCGTTATCGCATCCCGAACCACTGCTGGTGCATGCCCTAAAATTGCAGGGCCCCACGTCCCCACAAAATCAACATAATCTCGTCCATCCACGTCCCAAATTCGCCCACCAGACGCCTTTTCCACAAAGAACGGCTCCCCTCCCACACCCCGAAATGCGCGCACCGGTGAGTTAACCCCTCCAGGAATGAGTTGCAGAGCTTCGGCAAAAAGTGACGCCGAACGGGATTGGAGAAACGTGTCCATCCTTCTCCTCTAGCGCACCTGTGGGCGCCTTCAACAACGGACCGATCTTTGCCCCGTTTCTTGCCCAACCCACCAATTTGCCTAACCTCACCTCTAGGCCCCCTCCACCCCCTTATCCAATGACCTCTGAATCCGCCCCCTCCCTCCTTGGCGAACCGGATTCTAACGCCCTCCAATCTGCCAAACCGCTCCGGACGCCATCCACTCACTTCTCCACTTGGGGCATTGCAATTTTCATCGCCCTGCTCGTTTTTGCCGCCTTCGGAAAAAGCGTCACCTACGACTTCCTAAACTGGGATGACATCATCTACATCCGAGATTACCCCGAAGTGAAAGAGGGACTCTCCTGGAAAGGATTCGTTTGGGCGTGGACGCACCCCCACTACAGCAATTGGCATCCCCTAACGACGCTCTCTTTCATGCTAGATGCGTCGCTTTTTGGATCGAATGGTTCTGGCTTCCATGCTCACAACCTCATCCTTCATGCCCTCGCCTCAATCCTCCTCTTTCTCGCTTTAAAAAATCTTTCGGGATCCGTCTACCGAAGCGCTTTTGCAGCATGCGTATTCGCGATTCACCCACTCCGCGTTGAGTCCGTGGTTTGGATTACCGAGAGAAAAGACGTCCTCAGCGGAGTCTTCCTCTCAGCGACGCTCCTCGCCTACTCCTCTTACGTCAAGGCGCCAAATCCAAAGCGCTACGCCACGCTAATCGCTCTCTTTGCCTGCGGACTCCTATCAAAATCCATCCTCGTTACTCTGCCCGCCCTGCTTCTGCTGCTCGATTTTTGGCCGCTCCAACGAGGTGCCTTCCAACCCACCCCATTCTCCCAGACCAACCACCCCTTTTGGCCCTTAATTCGCGAAAAAATCCCCCTTTTCATCCTATCCCTCGCCTCTTGCGCCGCCACCCTTCTCAGCGTCGATTTTCAACGTCCGATGTCTCCGCCGCCGTTTATGGCCAGGCTTGCTTATGCTCCTGTTTGGACGGTTGCCTACCTGCGCCACTTCTTTTTCCCCGTCAATCTCGGCGCTCACTATCCTTACTCCCAACAAGGACCGATCCTCTCAGTGACTCTTGGAAACGTCCTTCTGTTGATCACAATTGCGATTTTTTGCCTCCAATTCAGACGGCGCTATCCAGTCATTTTTATTGGATGGAGTTGGTTCTGCATCTCCCTGCTACCAGTCATCGGAGTCATCCCCCCAGGGATCCAAATGATGGCCGATCGTTATACCTATGTCAGCCAAATAGGCCTCGCTATAGCCCTTTCTTGGGGTGGCCTCCAAGTTCTCTCTCAACTCAAAAACCGCTGGCTTGCCCCACTTGCGGCCCTCTCATTCACGGCTTATTTGCTGCTGTTCGCGGTTCATCAGACCCAGTTCTGGAAGAACGACGAAATGCTTTGGACACATACCCTTCAAGTCACCAAAGACAATGACTTCGCTCATGGGCAACTCGGCGACACTTTCGCAATTAATCAGCGGATGCAAGAAGCCGAGCCCCTTTATCGAGAGGCTCTCCGACTCAATCCGAACCTCGCTGGCGTCCTTAATAATCTCGCTATCGTGGAGCGTTCCAAAGGGAACTTAGCGGCCTGCGAAGCTCTCCTCCAAAAAGCCACCGAACTCAGCCCATGGTTTCTAAATGCTCAAATCGATCTCTCAGCCGTCCAAATTTCACAAAACAAAAAAACCGAGGCTATTGAGACCCTCAAAAAGATCCTCCTGATTGAGCCAAATCATTACGATTCCCTGTTTCGGCTCGGCATCCTCTTAAGCGAGGGTGATCCAGCGCTTGCAGACTACCCAAAGGCAATCGACCTCCTTCACAAAGCGACCCAAATCCAACCCGAAAATACGCAGACTTATTTCATCCTGGGAAATGCCCTCTACTTCGCCGGCAAGACCCCAGAAGCAATTCAGAACCTCAAAAAGGCTCTCGAGAAAGACCCCACAAATGCCCGCGCCGCAAACAATCTAGGCACCATCCAAGCGCGCCTAAATGATCTCAGCTCAGCCGCCGAATCCTATCAAATCGCCATTCGTGGCGATCCCTCTTACCTCGATCCTTATGACGGACTAGCGGACATACTCTTGCGAACGAAAAACGTCGCTGGGGCAGTTTCGGTCTGGCGCGCCGCACTCCAGCATAATCCAACTCATGCTCGGTGCCTTTTCCGTTTGGGATGGACCCTCGCAACCACCCATGACAACTCCGTCCGAAACGGAGCCGAAGCTGAGATGCTGATCAAACGCGCCATTGAATCAGTCGGAAAAAGGGAGGTACAACTCCTCGACGCACTCGCGGCAGCGCTCGCAGAACAGGGTCGCTTTACTGAGGCGATCGCACTTTCCAATGAAGCCATCCTTCTCCTGAACCCGCAGGAGTCCTCTCGCGCCGTCCAAGACATCCGAGCCCGTATAGACGCTTACTCGCAAGGAAAACCCATCCGCGCTTCGCTCTGACGGGACCAACAAATGGCCCCAGAAATCGAACGCTTCGGATCTTACAGTTGGTCCGAGCGACCAACAACTTCCATACTCTTTTCCATCCCATCTTCCCTGGGATGCTTGAAAAAAAACCGAATAGTCCTAAAGGCTGCGAGCACAAGTCTCGCTTTCGAAGTTACTCGATAAGCATCGCCGCTTTCAGTCAAGAAGCCCACGCGAATCAACTTCTCAAAACGCCCATCGACCATCGATCGGCTACTGTACAACTCCTCAATCTCACTCGCTGACAATCCTCTCCCGTCGAGTTTGAGCAGCAAAGAAACGGAGACACTCGTGCTCACTAGGGTGAAAAAGAAAATGTAGAGCTCGAACAAAAATCCGTAACCAATCACCGCCGCAATCATTCTCAAACAAAGCCCTTCCAACATCCATTGCACCACACCGTGAAGCAATCCGAGTGGCGCCCCCACCAAGATCGACTTGGCAACAAAATCAATACGCATTGGGAGCCTGCACAAAAGCGCATGCCCAGCGACTCCGGCCAGAAAGAAGAGGAAGGTCCAAGCGAGCCACATATTATCCAATCCGATCTCGGATATTCACCAACCATACAAGCGTCCGAAGCACGGCTGCCATCATCCCCCCAGCGGGCCGTCTAAAATAGCGCCCATCTCGTTGCTCAATCAGCCTCAACCGCACAAGACTCTCTAACCGAGCATTCTTTTTGGACGCCCCAATCTCCTCCAGATCCGAAAGCGCACTTTGGCTAGCCTCCGATCCCAACCTCTCCACCTTATCCAACATTCGCAAAGAGTAACTCCCCTCAGAAAGAGCCCATAACTCAAGGAACGAGAGACTGTAAATTCCATGCAGCGCAAAGCTCCCAAGTAGCGCGGCCATTAGATCTTCAGGACGCGGCGCAACCCAAAACAGAAGCGCTGGGTGAAACATGAAGGACAGAAATTGATAGAGAAAAATCACTGGCTCCCGCGCAAACAGCCTCAAATGACGCAATGCCAACGTGTACGCCAAGAAGTGTATTCCCAAATATAACGCAGCGTACCCGAGCCAGATCATTGAACCTCCCTATCGATCACTCTCAAAGACTATCCGGTTCAAGCGCCTTCTCAGCAGCTCATACAAAGTGTGCGAGGTGGATACAAAATTCCTCGGGTTGAGAAACGAGGCAGGCCCCCGCTTGTCCCGACGAATGGCCGTCACCGGTTGCTCTACATGCGTCGCGCCCTCATCTAAAAGACGTGCAATCAAATCCGCCTGAAACCCAAATCCAAAAGAGTAAGGATGCCAACGCATCACATGATCTCGGCGAAAAAGCGGGTTTCCGTTGTAATACCTCAAATGGTAACCGGTGAATAGATTCACCAGAAAAGTGTAGAGCCGAGAGATACAAATTCTCAGCAAACTGCCGACGTGATGTGTGTGATAGGGAATCACCATGTCCGCCTCTCCCATCCTCGAAAGCACCGCCACGATCGTCTCCTTTGGCTCCACGTTATCGCCACAGACTAAACGGAAATACTTTCCCCTCCCTGCAAAAGCGCCATCCACGAAGGTTCTGGAAAGCCCGCGATTCTTTGGATTCCGATGCAACGTGATTGGCTCCCCAGGATGGTTTGTCCGGTATGCCTCAACCACATCGCTCGTTCTGTCCATTGATCCGTCATCGAAGACTAGGATTTCGTAACTTTTTCCAATCTCGCGCACCGCAGCCAAGACAGTGTCCAGCGTCCCCGCTATGTGGTCCTCCTCATTCTTGCACGGAATGAGAATCGT
>CANFNA010000069.1 GCA_947448395.1 Chthoniobacteraceae bacterium | reverse complement strand
GTCACGCATGACTTCATAATTCGTTTCATCACGCGCAGCCGCTCCAAATCCCATCGCCCCTTGCTTCTTGATCAAATCAGCTCCGATGTTCGAAGTCAGGATGATGATCGTATTGCGAAAATCAATTTTACGACCCAAGGAGTCCGTGATTTTTCCCTCCTCCAAGATCTGGAGTAAAAGATGCATCACATCTGGGTGTGCTTTCTCAATTTCGTCGAAAAGAACCACCGAATAGGGCCGACGACGGACAGCCTCAGACAACTGTCCACCCTCCTCGTGCCCCACGTATCCCGGAGGCGATCCGATCAAACGCGATGCGGTAAACTTCTCCATGTACTCTGACATGTCGATCTGAATGAGTGCCTCGCGATCTCCGAACATGAAATCAGCCAAACACTGCGCCAAAAAAGTCTTCCCGACTCCAGTTGGCCCCAAAAAAATAAAGGACCCAATCGGCCGTCTAGGATCCTTAAGGTCCGCTCGAGAACGACGCAACGCCTTGGAGATGGCAACAACCGCTTCCTCCTGACCAATTACACGCACCTTCAGCTCCTCCTCCATCCGGAGCAGTTTAGCCGCCTCGGCTTGCTCCATCCGACTCAGCGGGACCCCAGTCCACTTCGAAACCACATGCATGATGTCGTCCTCAGTCACCACCACTTCGCGCTCCTCACGCTGCTCCCGCCACTTTGTCAAAACCGCTTCCAACTTCTCCTTGGCCTGTTTTTCCGTGTCCCTCAACGAAGCCGCTTTCTCAAAATCTTGCGCTTTAATGGCACCTTCTTTCTGACCCCTAATCTCCTCAATTTCCTTCTCAATGTCCTTCACATCCGGAGGACGGGTCATCGAAGCAATTCGCGCCCGAGCACCAGCCTCATCCATCAGATCAATCGCCTTGTCCGGCAAAAAGCGCCCAGTCAAATACCGATCAGAAAGCCGCGCAGCAGATTCAAGAGCCTCGTCCGTGTACCGCGCCTTATGATGAGCCTCGTACTTCACCCTCAAACCCTTCAAAATCTGGATTGCCTGGTCCACCGAAGGGGCCTCCACTTTCACCTGCTGGAAGCGCCTTTCCAAGGCGGAATCCTTCTCAATGTACTTTCGAAATTCATTCAATGTAGTCGCCCCCACGCACTGCAATTCCCCGCGACTCAGAGCCGGTTTAATGATGTTCGAGGCATCCATGGCACCCTCCGCCGAACCCGCACCCACAATCGTGTGCAGTTCGTCGATAAACAAGATGACGTTCTTTGTTTTTCGAATCTCGTCCATCACCGCCTTGATACGCTCCTCAAACTGCCCTCGGTACTTCGTTCCCGCCACCATCAGCGCGAGATCGAGCGTAATCACTTTCTTGTCTCGCAAAATCTCCGGGACGTTCCCGTTTGAAATCTCCTGAGCCAATCCCTCCACAATCGCAGTCTTTCCAACCCCAGCCTCTCCAATGAGCACAGGATTGTTCTTCGTCCGACGACATAAAACCTGAATCACCCTCTCAATTTCATTCTCGCGACCGATGACAGGGTCAATTTCGCCCTTTTTTGCCATCTCCGTCAGATCACGCCCGAAAGCCCTTAAAGCAGGCGTCTTGGAATCCTTCTTAGAACCACTGCCTGATGCCGACGGTTCCCCGCCGCCTTGCGGGGGTTGGGAATCACTCTCTCCCTCCTGAGGAGTAAAGTTGGGGTCCAATTCCTTCAGAATCTCGTTCCGCGTCCGCTCAATATCAATCTCGAGGTTTTTCAGAACCCGCGCAGCAACACCTTCTCCTTCACGCAACAACCCCAACAGGATGTGCTCCGTTCCTACATATGAGTGGCTCAGTGACTTCGCTTCTTTGCCCGCCAGCGCCAACACCTTTTTAACCCGAGGGGTGTAGGGGATGTTACCCACCATCTTGGTCTCTGGGCCTGAACCCACCTGCTTTTCAACCTCACTCCGCACCGTGTCTAAATCGAGCCCCATCTTCTGCAGGACATTCACTGCAACCCCTTGGCCCAGTTTGATAAGCCCCAGCAGCAAATGCTCCGTGCCCACATAATTGTGGTTAAACCGGTCAGCCTCTTTACGGGCTAAAGCCAGCACCTGCTGCGCGCGCGGTGTGAAATTGTTCATCATATCTCAGAGATGTCCGAATTCTGGATCCGTGGCAACCGAACCTCGCTCCAGAAATTCGCTGTTCCAACAAGATGTACCCTCCGCGCGTTGTGCGCAAGGCACAGAACTCGAGAAACTGAGTTTACCTGCCCTTTCAGCCTCCCGCTAACGCATTACCCCTCGACGACTCCCCTTCAGAAATTCCAACAATGGCCTCACCGCCTCCTCTTCCCCCAGTTCGTTCCCCAGCCGCTCCAACGCCTGCTGCTGGTTTAAATCGCTCCGATAAAGAATCCGATAGGCCTCCTTCAAGGCCCTCTGGGACTCAGTCCCAAACCCGTGCCTCTCCAAACCCACCCTATTCAGACCACGAATCTCTGCCGGATTCCCGTCCGCGATCATATAAGGAGGAACATCCTGCACAATCTTCGAACACCCCCCAGTAATCGCATGGGCACCAATCCGGCAAAATTGATGCACCGCCGTCAAACCGCCCACGACCACATAATCCCCAACCTCCACGTGACCGCCAATCGTTCCGTTGTTTGAAAAAATCACCCGATCGCCAACCACACAGTCGTGTGCAATATGACTGTACGCCAGAAAGTTTCCTCCGCTTCCAACCCTCGTCGCCGCCCCCGGAGCCGTTCCCCGGTTCACCGTCACAAACTCACGAAAGGTGTTTTGATCTCCCACCTCTAAATAGGTGGGCTCCCCCGCGTACTTCAAATCCTGCGTCTGCTGACCGATCGATGCATACGCATAAAACCGATTTTCGCGCCCAATCCGACTCAACCCCATCACGGTCACATGGTTCTGTAGCCAACAATAGGGCCCCAACTCCACCCCAGCACCCACAATACAGTAAGGCCCAATTTCGCACCCCTCTCCTAGATGAGCGCCAGCATCGACAATCGCCGTAGGATGTATCTTCACGTCGCTCACTGGTCCACAATTCCAAACATCAGTTCCGCCTCCGAAACTACCTCTTTATTCACCAAACAACGACCCCGAGCCTTTGCGATGTTCCGCTTCTGCTGAGTCAACTCAACCTCAATAAATAAGGTGTCCCCAGGAACCACCGGCTTCCGAAACTTGACGGAATCCGCGCTCATAAAGTAACCGATTTTTCCTGCACACCCAGGTCGATTCAGCATCAGGATGCTACCCACTTGCGCCATCGCCTCCAGTTGTAACACCCCAGGCATGATCGGCTGACCCGGGAAATGCCCCTGAAAAAACGGCTCGTTAATCGTCACCGATTTCACGCCCGTGCAATGAGTGTCCCCGTCCAAACTCACCACTCTGTCTACCATCAAGAAAGGATACCGATGCGGCAACAACTTCATCACATCATTAATATCCATTACCGAACCACCTTTCGGTGTCACCATCGGAGGCACCATCGCCATCGCCTTCCCAAACTGACGAGCAACCGCCCGCGTTAACTCCGCGTTCGGCCCATGTCCTGGTTTTACCGCGATGACATGTCCCTTGATTGCCCTCCCGAACAGCGCCAAGTCCCCAATAATGTCGAGCACCTTATGACGCGCAAATTCATTCGAAAACCGGAGCGGCTCTCGACTCAAAACTGAGTCCCCTTTGATCACCACGGCATTCTCAAGACTCCCCCCTTTTATCAACCCCTTGTCCAAGAGCGGCTTCACATCCTCATAATAAACAAAAGTCCGAGCCGGTGCGATCTCCTTGGTGTAAACGTCCGGCGTAACCTCTGTGGAGAAATACTGAGTAAAACGACCTTCCGGACCGACGTTCGTACACGAAACTTTGAAACCGTTGTAGGGAAGCAACGTCATCAGAGAACCTCCCGGAGTTTCCAGATGAATTGGCTCAGCAACCTCAAACACGGGACGGGGTGCTTCCTGCGCGACGATCCCCGCCTTTTGGATCAGTTCTACGTAAAGAGAGGCACTGCCATCCCCGATAGGAGGCTCATTGGCATCCATGTCAATCAGCGCATTGTCTACACCCAAACCCGAAAGAGCCGAGAGGACATGTTCGACGGTGTGCACTTTCACACTTCCCTCTCCCAGCGTCGTCGCACGCTCCACCGTTTTCACCAGAGCGATGCTGGCGTCCAAAACCGGCTGATCGGGCAAATCAAGCCTACGAAATTTCCGACCGTGCCCAGCCGGCGCAGGATGAAGAGTCAAAGTCACTTTTTCCCCAGTGTGCAAAGAGGAGCCCCCCAAAGAGGCACTGGAAGCTAGAGTGTGTTGCAAGGTGGTCATGAACGGGGGCGTTATGAAGGAGGCAAGCCAGACCGACAAGCGCTCTTCGCTCGATCGACCCAAAATCTCCTCCCAAATAGGCGCTCCTTGCCTGCATCAAACCTCCCGAGTATACCAATAGGATGATTGCCTACATGCAGAAGGGTGGTCCCCTGATGTGGCTGCTGCTCTTTTGCAGCATTCTCGCGGGAGCTCTCTTTCTAGAACGCGCCCTTTTCTTTCACCAAATCTCCGTACGCGTGGGCGAATTTCTCGGAGGTCTTTCAAATCTCATCCGCCACCACCGCTGGGCCGAGGCTCAGATGGAATGCGCCGCCTTCCCAACCCCCGTGACCCGCGTGCTGCATGCCGCAATTCTTCACCACAACGCCCCCAGAGAAGAACTCAAAACCATCGTTCAAGAAGCCGGTCAATTAGAAGTCCCCAGACTCGAGCGCCGCCTCGGCTTGCTTGGCGCCATCGGATTGATCGCCCCCCTGATTGGCCTTTTGGGGACCGTGATTGGAATGATTGATGTATTCGGGAATATCTCCGCCCAAAGCGGTTTCGCAAACTCCTCGGAAATCTCAGGTGGCATCTATCAAAGTCTCCTGACAACCGCAGGCGGTCTATTCGTCGCTATTCCTGCCGCACTCGGATACGCATTTCTCTCCTCCCGCCTGAACTCCATCCTCCACGAGATGGAGAGAGCAGGCATCGAAGTAGTCAACCTGATCACCGACTCACGGCAACCAGGCCGGATCATCGAATTTGAAACGCCGGAGCGATCCTCCCGAAGTAACTCCGAGTCCTAGTCGGTCTCCCACCCCACCCAAAGGTTCCGTGAAACTAACGCGCAATCTTCACCTGCGACTGGATCTCTTCGCCATCCTACCGCTGGTAAACGTTCTCTTTCTCGCGCTGATGCTCTTCGCACTTAGCCCACGATTTACCTTACAGCCGGGCCTCAACCTAAGACTCCCATCCTCCACCTTCACCCTCACCCCTTCCGTCCATCCGCTACTCATTACCGTCACGGCGGCCCCAACACCCACCATCTATCTCCAGGAAGAAAAAGTCTCCCTCACCCAATTGGATTCTTTTCTCCAAGATCGTCAACTGGCTGGGCGTCGGATCATTCTTCGAGCAGACGCCGATACGCCTTATGAACAGATTAGTCAGATCAGCAATCTGGCCCTCCGCCGTGGATTCTCTGTTGCGTTAGCCTTTGCGCAACCGCCAGCAGCCTCGCGTCCTTAGCTAGGCCATTCTGATTAGGCTCCTCCGATGGACTCCGCCGGCCTCACCTTTTCTTGGACCCCACCACGATGGTTCTGTCCCCGATTGAGCGCAACCCTCGGAGTTTCGGTGCTAGTTCACCTTCTCATTTTTTTTCTGTTCCTCGTTCTCGGTCCAGAACACCTCACGAGCCCTCCTCCCGCCCCCGAAATCTCCCTTTTGAGTCCAGACGTTCCGGAGCACCAAGCTCTTCTCGAATCGCTTCGTTCTGAATCTCCAATTGCAGCCCTTGCCCACCAACTCCTTCCCTCCACCCACCTAGCCAAACTTCCATTCCGTCGGTCCTTCCAGAATCAAAAATCTGCCCCCCTCTCCAATCAACAAAACTTTCTGCCCCCTACCTTTCCCCTCATCAAACTTCCCGAAACATCGCGCGACCAGTCTCTTCCACCAGAATCGCCCGCCCCACTATTCACCGGAAAACTCGAGCTAGACGCCGAGCTCTCCTCTCGGATTCCCGCCAACCTCTCCATTCCAACCACCCCAGTCAGCCAACTTCTTGAACCATCCCGATTTCGTATCGCCCTTCGGGAGGACGGAAAAGTCGCCTTTCTCATCCTCGAAAAATCCTCCGGCAACGAAGAAGCCGACCGCAAAGCAGAACTTATTATTAAGAATCTGACCTTTGGACAGTCCACAAACCAGCGCCTGCAGTGGGGGAAAGCCGCCCTTCTCTGGGCCTCTCGCTCAGAACCATGATCCCTGTCAGTCTACGCACCCTAATCTGCGTCTCCCTCGGAATTGTCTGTGGCCTGCTCCTCATTTTCTGGCTCTGGACGGAGGCTCAGCACAGTCGCAGAGAACGCGCCATCCGAGCCTCCCTGCACAAGTGTCTCCTCTGTTTTTTTGAGTTTTTCCCCACCCCGTCCGACGCCCACTCCAAATGTCCTCGCTGTCAGGGAGCCTCCAGCCCTTTAGAAAAATATCACTGATATCACAGCCAAAACCTTCCAAATTGTCCTTATACCCGCGACCTTAGGCTGCTCGTAAGAAGCCCTTCCCGATGACTCAGGCCTCACCGCAAAACCCTGTCGAAATTTGTCGCTCGTGCGGACAGCTTCTCGACATCAGCGCCATGCTCCCCCTGAGCGTCGTGGCCTGCCCCGTTTGCGCAACTTCCACCACCGTTCTCCGATACGTCGGACCATTCCAACTCGAACGCCTCATCGGACAGGGCGGCATGGGCGCCGTATATCAAGCCCATGATATAGGACTCCGAAGATCCGTGGCATTAAAAGTCCTCAATCGTTCTTGGAGCCACGACGCCAAAGTCACCGCACAATTCGAGCGCGAAGCGACCCTCACAGCGCGCGTGAATCATCCCAATGTCGTCCGAGTTTATTCCTCCGGAATCTCTCACGGCATTTTTTATATCGCGATGGAACTGGTTACGCATGGTTCCCTCGAAAAATGGATGGCTCAATCCGGCCGCCTCCCAGAGGCTGCCGTACTCAGGGCCGGGATTCAAATCGCCGAGGGCCTCCAATCTGCGCAGCGCGCCGGCTTGATCCACCGCGACATCAAACCCGCGAATATTCTATTTGCTGAAAACAATCTCCCGAAAATTGTCGACTTCGGGCTCGCCCTGCATTCCAGCGAATCCAAGTTGAAAGAAAGTGATTCTGAAATTTGGGGAACTCCGGACTACATCGCCCCAGAGAGCCTCGAGTCAAAAACCGAAGACAGCCGCTCCGACATGTATGCGTTGGCAGCCACTCTGTGGCATGCGTTAGCAGGCACCCCTCCCCATAAGGTCCAGACCAACTCGATCCGCCAACTATTGGAAATCAAAAGCGCCCCCCTCAACCTCGCTCACACCCTCCCAAATCTCCACAACGGCACCATCCACGCTCTCACCCGCGCTCTCGCATTCCGTCCCGAAGACCGTCATCCCGACTATCAGTCCTTCATCTCGGACTTAGAAAAAGCCCTTCGCGACGTCCAACCAGATACTCCGATCGCAAAAAGAGCCCTCGCATTGGGTCCGTTCTCCATCTGGAAAAGCGCGGCTCTCGGTCTCTCCATAACGGCCACAATCATCGGAACCCTCGCTTGGAAAAACCGCCATCAAACCTTCTCTACGCCGCACGCGTCCAGCGAACACTCCATCACCGAAGAAAGCCGTCTTATTTCCGCAAACACCCTCATCGCCTCAGGACGCCTCGCCGACGCAGCTCCCATCCTCGAAAAAATCATTCGCGTCCCCGATCTGTCGCCCAAAACCGCAGCTTTGTCCCGCCTCTCTCTCGCCTGTCTTTATGCAGTGGATGGAAAAAACGATCGCCGCGCCGTCCACCTAAAACAGCTCTCAAACGTATCCATCCCGAACGACCCCACCTTCGCTGCCTTTCTCCAAAAGCTTCCGGGCATCGCGGCGTCTCCACTCCAAACACGCGACACCTCACCCGCTCGAGCCGCAGTTCAAAACCTCTGCGAGAGCCTGACTCAACTCTCCAAGAAAAATTGGCTCGCCGCTAAAACAGCAGTCGATGCGGCCGCCGCACAAGATCCTAACGCGTGGACTGAAAGCGAAATCGCAGCGCTCATTCCCCTTTCAAAGTGGATCCAAACCGACTTGGAGATCTTCCTAAAAATTAAGCAGCACCTCGCATCTCAGGCCGCATCGGAAACCCCAAAAGAGCCATCCACGGAGCCCATCCTAAAGGCAGAATCGCTCACTAGAATTCTAACCCTCGTCGCTCCCCTACGCTCCGAAGCCCTAGCCGCCATCCAAAGCGCGAAAAGCGAACAAGCAAAACTCGCAACACAAACCCACCCCGCTCCACTGCCTGCCCCGAAAACCGAACCTTCCCCGCAAATCAACGAGTCCTCGAAGCTCGACCCTCAGGCGGTCGCTCGGTTCGAAAAACTCAACCGCGACACCTCTGAATTGGTGAACCAATTCAAATTCCAAGCCGCGCTAAAAAAGGTCGAGGATTTTACCGGCGATTTTCCATCCCAAGCCAAACTTGCCAACAAACTGATCCTGTCCATCAAAGCCTCGGCATTCCTCTTCGACTGGGCCATCCGAGAGATAAACAGCGGCACCACTTTATTTCCTCAACCTATGCTGCGCTCCGGCGCACCATTCCCCGCAAGCCCTCTTAAAGCAAACACCGAACGGGTTATTCTCAGAACTGAAAACGGAAGCACAACCCCGATGTCTTGGACCCAAATCGCGCCGGGATACCTCCTTTCCATCGCTAATATTAAACTCTCCAGCACTACAGCGCCCATCCCGCGTGCAGAGATTCTTTGGATGGCCGGAAACTTTCAAATCCTCGCCGGCTCGCAAGAAAAAGGCATGGCAACCCTCCGGCAGGCCGCTGAACTCAATCCCGCTTACATCGAGGGTCTGAAAGCGCTTCTCGAGCCTTAGCCCGATTCACTTCAATCCGTAAAACGCCGCCGCGGTTCCTCCAAAAAAGGCGTCGCGGTCCTCCACGCGCCAACCCCACGTCCACTCCAACAACGTCTCCCACCATCGCTCGTAACTTGAAGCATAAAGACACACAGGCCAGTCCGATCCCCACATGAGCCGCTCAGGACCGAATGCCTCCAACACCGCTTCCAGATAGGGTCGTAATCCATCTAAACTCCACTCCTTCCAATTCGCTTCCGTCACCAAGCCCGATACCTTGCAAAAAACATTCCGATTCGCTCCAAGCCTCTTCAATTCGGAAACCCAAGGCTCCCGAATCCCCCTCGCCACCATGGGCTTTGCACAGTGATCGAGTACGAATAGCTGGTCCGGAAAACGCTCCACCAACTCCACCGCTGCCGGCAGCTGCTTCGGAAAAAGCAACAGGTCATAACGAAGCCCAAACTCTTTCAACTTTCGGACGCCTCTTACAAATTCCGCACCCAGCAAAAACCGATCATCGGGCTCGTCCTGAACCACGTGACGAACTCCCACAAACTTCGGATGCGCCGCAAACCGCACCAACTGATCCTCCACGCGATCCGAACGAAGATCGACCCAACCAACCACCCCTCGAATCAACGGGTGCTGATCCGCCAACTCAAGCAGCCAGCGGCTCTCCTCCAACCCCTGACGGGCTTGCACCGCAACAGACCCGCCAAATCCCAAAGGCCCTTGTATCTTTTCCAGATCACCCGGCAACCAATCGCGCTGCAAAGGTGATCCATCAGCGATCCATGGGTACTGCTGCGGACTGTAACTCCAGAAATGTTGATGGGAGTCGATGGTCTGTTTCATCGCAATAAATAGACTCGGAGGCGCCTGCCGAAACTAGTTGGGATCTTCTTTGAAGTGCTAAACAGAAACAACGGCCTTCAACACCGCACTCTCCGGATTCATCCATTCAGTAAACCGCATCGGGACCTCCTCCAAACTCGCGCGATGCGTCATCCATGGATTCGTATCGATCTGCCCATCCTCAATCAGCCGAATAATTCGCGTGAAATCAGAGGCCAGCGCATTCCGGCTCGCCAACACACTCAATTCACGACGGTGCATGAGAGGATGCCCAAAATGCACCTCCTCCTGAGTCACACCGACATAAACCAATCGCCCCGTGAACCCCAGATACTGTAGCGCTCCGCTCATCGAATGATGACTTCCTGTCGCGTCAATCACCACCTGCGCCAAATTCTCACCCGTCATCGCCTCAAGCGCCTTTAAATCCTCCGCCCCCCCCTTTGCCATAATGGTATCCGGCACACCCATCACCTCCCGCACAAACGCCAACCGACGCTCGTTCATATCCATGACAATCGTCCGAGCCCCGCTCAGTTTCGCAAATTCCACAACCGACAACCCAATTGGCCCTGCGCCAATCACCAGAACCACTTCCCCTGCTTTCGGAGCCCCTCGATTCACCGCATGACAACCAATCGCCAGCGTCTCAACCAACGCTAATTGCTCAAAACTCAACTTCCGCGAAATATGCAGCTTCCTTCCGGGAACCGTAAATAGCGGCCGCAACCCCCCGTCGCAGTGCACACCAAGCGTCTGGTGATGCATACAGCAATTACTATGACCCGACACACAGGAGTAACAACGCTGGCAATTAATGTAAGGCTCCACCGAACACCGGTCTCCAACGGCCACGTTCGTCACGCCTTCTCCAACCGCCACGACCTCGACTCCCAGCTCATGGCCAGGAATCCGCGGGTACGAATAAAAAGGCATCTTCCCCAAATAACCTGAGTAATCCGTCCCACAAATCCCAACTCGGTGCACCCTCACCACAACGTCGCCAACGCCCGGACTCGCGGGCTCCGAAATGTCCAAAAGCTGCCACTTCTTAGGCTCAACCAACTGTAACGCTTTCATCAAATTTTCCCTTTTTTCTTAGTTCGTGTTTCTCGCTTCGCACTCCGTTTTTCAATTCTCTCCACATCATCTCTGTCAGTTGTTTTCAAGACGCCCCTCAAGATGTCCAAGGTTCTTTACAGGAGCAAAAATCGCCTGCACCTCTCGCAACAACTCCGCATCCACCGGCTCATCCACCCACTGCGCCCATTTCCGGATATTCTCGGGATTGGCAGACCCTGCGACTGTGGTGGCTATCGCAGGATTGGAGATCGAAAACTGCAGCGCCAGTTTTGCAATATCTACCTCCCTTGAAGCACAAAGCGCTGCCGCCGCTCGCGCCGCCGCTTTCACCTCCTCAGGCTCCTTCAACCAAGCAGGCAATGGCGCATTCGTGAGCAATCGTGCGGAGAATGGCCCCGCATTCATCACGCCAACACCCTTCTCACGCAACGTCGGAATCAAATCATCCGCAAGCCTCGTATTCTGCAGCGTATATTGATTGTAAGACATGATGCAGTCCAACTCAGCTCCGCCCAAAGCATGCCGAAATGCCTTCATCGGATAACAGGAAACCCCAATAAAACGGGCTTTCCCCGCCTGCTGCACACGACGCATCGCCGGAATCGTCTCGTGAATCACCTGCTCGATGTCTCCAAACTCGATATCGTGCGCCAATAAAATATCGACGTGATCGGTTCCCATGCGATGCAAACTCACGTCAATACTCTCCAGCACGCGCTTGTAAGAAAAATCAAAGTGCGCCAGGTCGTACCGTCCAAGCTTCGTACAAAGCGTATAAGACTCTCTCGGCACTTCGCGCAGTGCGGCACCAAGCAACACTTCACTCATTCCGCGCCCATAAAAAGGCGAGGTATCAATCAAGCTCATCCCAGCATCAAGTGCCACATGCACGCTCTTAATGGCTTCATCTAAATTCACTTTCCGAAACTCCTGACCCAAAGAGCTCGCACCAAAGGAAAGAATCGGAACTTGGAGGCCTGTACGGCCCAGAACACGGGTTTTCATCGTTAGCTTAATTTAGTTTTTCTTGATGAGCGTTTTCCTCACGCCGTTCTGCACCCCATAACAATCAGCACATTTGCCCAAAGCGATTGTTCGGCCGTCTGGATCGTCAGCACGTGATCTGCAGAATTCACCGCATCGTAAAACTCCCACTTCGAAATTGGATCTAACTCCAATCTCAACCCCGCCTTTGCAATCGTTTCACGATATTTCGCCCAAACCGGCGGCTCCCCAGCCTGCGCGTAAGGATCATCCGATGGAATCCCCATCGTGTGAATCGAGTCCACCGCAACCGCACTCAAAAGAGCTTCCAATACCTGCGTGCAATTCACCAACCCAGGACTCAAAGCCAAACTAACCACCTCCGCATTTGCTCCCTTCTTGGTGGACGCAGGGTAATTCCCATCAGCAATCAGGATCTTCGCATGATGGCCCGCGCGCGCCAGAACCTCGGTAATCTTCGGATGTAACAGTTGGTGTTTTAGCATAAGAAAAAGTCCTCCATTAACTCCGAACCAAAGCGCGAAAACTCTCCATCGTTCTCCGCGCAGCGCTCTCCGAATCTGGCCATGGCAGAATCTCCGCAGATAAATACCCCGCATAACCCATCGATTTCAGAGCGGCCACAATGACACCGGCATCGCTATGCCCGAAACCAATCGCTCGCCGGTTCGAGTCCGCAAAATGAACGTGACCCAAGCTCTCGCCCAACCCAACCAAAGTCGCTGCCAAATCCTCCTCTTCGATATTCATGTGGAATAAATCCGCAAGAATCCGAACTCCCTTCACACCACGCTCCCTCAAAAAGCCCGCACCATCTCGCTGCCTATTAAACAGGTTGGTCTCATACCGGTTCAGCGGCTCATACAAAAATGATTGGCCTGCCTCCGAAGCCACTTGCCCAGCTTCCGCAACCGCCTCAAACAACCATTCCAAGGCTTGATCCCGCTCCACCCCAACCTCAACACGACCCTGCATCGAACCCATGATCGCCGGCGCCCCAAGTTCCCCCGCCTTCCGAATCACCGCCGCCAAAAACGCTCGCGCCTGCTTCCGGATGCTCTCCTCAGGATGACAAACGTGCAGCTTGTGTTTCACCCATCCTGCCCCAGTTCCCACCGCTGCAACCGATAGACCATGCTCTTTCTGCAAGGCCCGGATCTCGGAAATATTCAGCACATCCGCTCCCGATGGGAAAATCTCCACCGCATCAAATCCGTGCTGGGCTGCCCTGCTAAACGCATCCGACAAACCGTCCCAAAAAACAAACGGTCCACCCTTCGCCTCGGGAACCAAAGAAACTGTAATGGCTGGCCTCATAAATATTCGGAACTTAAAATCCCCTTCGAGTCTATGAAGGGATGCTCTCGCAAAGCATCTGCCTCCATTGAGAACTATCCTCTTTGAAAACTCATCTCAGGAATGCATGCACTATAGCCGCAAGTTGACGTTCATGAAGGTCTAGCCTTGACCTTCCCATATCCATTCTTGACCAACAAAAGCCTTCCGCCAAGGATCCGGACCAACTTGCACTCGGCGAATCTTCATTGTACCTCAGGCCTAGGCATGCGCTTTTTCGAAAAACAGCAGCCTAAAAGCACGATGGAAAGCTTGTTTTCCCAGCCATAAAGCCAAATTCAAAACCTTGTCCGCGGCCTTATCAATGCCTATTCTTGACCCCCCTCAAAGCTATGAGCCTGCCCCCATTCGTTTCTAACCAGGTTCAGTTGGCTCGCCGTTTTTTCCTCCACCTCAATGCCTCTCCTGAGGGACCTCTCGCCTTGGTCTGTGGAGGCTGTGAGCGCGTCCAACCCGACTACAGAGTTCAACGCACTGATTTCCCGTTCCACTGCGTGGAACTCATCGCAGAGGGGGAAGGTGAAGTGGTTCTGAATCACAAAACACACCCTCTTTATCCGGGAGTCGTTTTTGCATACGGCCCGGGAGTTTCACACACCATTAGGACCTCTCAAAAAAAACCGCTCCTAAAGTATTACGTCGACTTTACCGGATCCGACTCGAGCTCTCTCCTTCAAACCTCTTGTCTGAGCGCAGGGACCGTTCTTCACGTCACGCCCGTCGAAGAAATCGTAACTCTTTTCGAGTGCCTCCAGCGCGATGCCACAAGCGATCACCCTGTGGCGGAGGAACTCTGCATCACCTTGCTCCGCCTAATCCTTCTGAAAATATCCGAGCGCGCCATTCCCGCACCGTTGGCGGAACCCAAGTCCCTCGCTTCCTACCGACGCGCCCGGCAACTCTTGGAAAAAAACGCCCACCTCTGGCGCACGGCAGATGAAGTCGCAGCTCACTGTGAAATGAGTCCAGAATACCTTAGCCGCCTGTTTACAAAACACGCCCATACAACTCCTTACAAACTCCTAACCCGACTCAAAATGAGCCGAGCCGCCGAACTCCTCCTCGACTCACAACTCAAAGTTCAGGAAGTCTCTGAGGAACTCGGATTTGCAGACCCCTTTCATTTCTCAAGGGTCTTTAAACGGATCTATGG
>CANFNA010000068.1 GCA_947448395.1 Chthoniobacteraceae bacterium | reverse complement strand
GGCGCGCTTTCCGTGATCACTGGGATGCTGGTCATCGGCTATCTTATTACGCTGCGCAGAGGCGCGATTGTTTCGCGTCAGTACGTCAGCACAGTCGAAGTATTGGTCCGCAAGAAGGACTACCTCGGTGTGCTGGCGGTCTCAAACCGTCACGGGGAAGTGCTTGCGCGGGTGATCCATCGCACTCTGGATTTTGCCACCAAAAATCCTGGAGCCCCGTTTGAGAGTCTCAAGGAAGTTGCTGAAGCCGAAGGTTCTGCTCAGGCATCCAGCATGCAGCATCGGGTGGCTTATTTGGCCGACATTGGAATTCTGGCACCGATGGTTGGTTTGTTTGGAACGGTGCTGGGGATTATCCGTTCTTTTGCTGCGATTGGAAAAGGGAACTCCTCTTTGTCCCGCGACATTCTCTTGGCGAGCGGGGTTTCAGAGGCCCTGGTAGCCACGGCCGCGGGGCTGGTATTGGCGGTGGTCGCGGCTGGTTTTTACGCCATTTTTCGGAACCGAGCCCAAGCGCTGGTCTCGGAGTTAGAAGGAGCCTGCAGCACATTTTTGGGCCTGATGGCGGCCAGTTATCAGCGCAGAAAGGAAGCCGGACGCACTGAGGACGAATTCTAAGGTTCCAAGGTTCAGATGCTCCTTTTCTGATTCACCCGCCCTTTCACCCGCCCTTCCCGCCGGGAACCGGGGGAAGCCAAAGACCCTGACCGACTTCCTGATTTTCCACTGAATTCATGAGATTTAAAAACCGAAGTGTTCCCGTCACTGTCGCCTTCCAGATTGCCCCCATGGTGGACATCCTGATGGTGCTCCTGTGCTTTTTCGTGGTGACATGGAGTATGGCCCGCAAGGAGAACGAACTGGACGTTCGTGTGCCGGCGGCCCAAGCCGGGCAGGAGAGCAATCCGGTGGTCAATCAGACCGTGCTGAATGTGAAGTCGGACGGTTCTGTTGTTTGGGATCGGAAGCCCATCAACAAGACAGACCTGTTGGAAAAGCTCCGGAGTCTGGCCGCCCTTTTTCCTGATTACGCGATCATCCTGCGCGGGGATGTGAAGACCAATTATGAGCACATTGTTGAGGTGCTAGATATCTGCCGTCAGGCGGGGATCTGGAACGTGGCATTTGCGACCGCCAAACCGCAATGAACTCGGCAAACAGAGCTTTTCTCGCCTTCCTCGTGCTTGGCAGCGCGGCATACGGGGCGCCGAAACCTCCGAAAGCCGTTCCCGTCTCGCCCCAAAATAGCGGTTCCACTCCGCCCAAGGCCGTTCCGGTAAATCCCACGGAACCCGTCGCTCCTTCACAGCCTCCAGCGCTGTCACCGAGCCCTGAGCCCGAGCCTCCCCAGACCCCAACTCCACAGGCGACTAACGGGAAAAACTCGCCAACGACTGGGCCTGTGGGAATCGCGGCTCGGAAGCCCGAGGATGTGCAGTTCGAACTCGCGGAAGCGCTCACCGGTCAAAAGCAATGGGACGCCGCCATCAACGAGTACCAGAGTTTCGTCGATAAGTTTCCAGCGTCGCCGAAGGTGGGTTCGGCTTATTTCCGAATCGCGGAGGCTCACGAAAAAATCGGGAACGTCAATTCCGCGCGGTTATTTTATGGGAAACAACTCCAGTCGAACCAACCTGGGCCTTATGCGGGAAAAGCGGCTTATGTTTTGGCGCGATTTGAGTTTCAGGAAGGCGACTATCAGGCGTCCCTTGGGCATTATAAAAGAGCGGCCCAACTGCTGGATCAGCCGGAGGCGAAGCTGAGTTCGCAGTATTTTTCCGGACGTTGCCTCCAATTTTTGGGACGAAATCTTGAGGCTCGTAATGTGTTCCAGCCGCTGGCCGATGCCGAGCAGGAGCACCCTTACCGAGAAGCGAGCCAGTTCCAACTCGCGATGCTTTTGGAAGAAGCAGCTCGCCTCGCTGATGCCCTTACGCGCTTTATTCAACTCGGAGACAAAGCTCAAAATCCGACTGTCCGAGCAGAGTCGGCGACGCGAGTGGCCATTCTCCACCTGAAACTCAACGATCCAAAGAAGGCCATTCCGGCGATTGAAACCGCCCTCGCAACGCCCGGGACGGAACAATGGCATCCGCTTCTCAAAAACAACCTATTTAGGGCCAGTGCGTCTCTGGGTTTGGATCAAAAAGTGATCGAGTTTTTTCCAGAGCTGGAGCCCGCGTTGGACAAAGATCAGCGCCTCGAGATGCTGGCGCTCGTGTCTGAAGCGCATTTGCGCCTCAAGCAGTATCCAGAATGTCTCGTCGTGCTCGAAAAAATCATCGACGCGGATCCATCCTCAACCGCGGCTGGAAAGGCGCGTTACGACAAGCTGCGCTGCTTTTACAATTTAGAGTCGCCGGATTTGCCTCAAGAAATTGACGCCTTTTTAGCGAGCAACCCTGCCGACGGAGACCGTGATAATGCGTTCCTGATGAAGGCCGAATACCTGCGTTCCAAAGGCGATTTTGCGAATGCGGCGGACGCCTACGGTCAGGCCTCAAAATCAAATGCCCTCAAGCCCCAACGTAAGACCGAAGCGCAACTGCGTTGGGCCGAATGCGCAGTTCGCTCTGAAAAAACTCGGGACATTATCGAATCCACCACACTTCTCATCGCAGGATCTCCGGACCACCCATTTGCGGCCACTGCGCTGGCATGGCGGGCGGAAGCGAACCGTCGTTTGAAAGCACTTCCCGCAGCCGAAAAGGACTACAAACTCCTTGTCGATCGTTATCCGAAGGCCGAGGAGCGGCACAACGCCCTGCTGCAGTTGGCGCTTCTTCGCGGTGAACAGAACGACAACGCGGGGATGTCGACGCTATTCGAAAAGCTCATTCAAGATTATCCCAAAAGCGCCGAGGCAGCGCAGGCTCATCATTGGATTGGATGGGCTGCGTTTGAAGCGAAGGACTATAAGAAGGCGACGCCTCATTTGGAAGATGCCCGGAAGCTTCTGCCCGAGAAATATCAGGAATCCGACAGTCTGCGCCTGATCTTTTGTGCGTATTACCTCAATGAACCCGAGATCTGCTGGGGACGGATCACGGAGTATCTGCCCAAAGGAAAGACACAGATTCCCACGGATATTTTGCGCTGGAATGCCAAGCAGTTCGCAGAGGCTAAAAAGCCGGCGAAATCGGAACCTGTTTGGACGTTGGTGTGTGCCGCAGAAGACGCCAAGGAGGGGGACTGGTTGGCTCTGTCCAAAGATCGGCTTCAAAACATCCAGTTCGACAAAGCCCTCGAAGCGATTGAGTCCTACCAAAAGTTGGCCACCAGCCCCGCCGCTCAATCCCTTGGATTCGTGATGAAATGCCGCGCTGAACTTGGCAAAGGCCAGCATGACGCCGCCCAGAAGTCGCTTGAGGAAGCGCTAAGGCTGCAACCGGAAGGACGTTTGAACGCCGAGGCTCGAATCCTCGCCGGAGACGTTCAATCAGCGAAAGGACAGTGGGAAGCTGCCGCCAAACTGTATGCCAGCGTCGCGGTGGTCATTGACGACGAAGAACTATCGCCATTGGCTCTCGAAAAATCGTACCGCGCCTACGAGCAAGCAGGAAAGGTGAAGGAAGCTGGCGACACTCTCAATCGGCTCCAAAGCCGCTTCCCCGAATACGCTCGCGAAAAACTCAAAACGCGTTAGGCCAAAGTCTCTCAGTGGATATCTCACGACTCCCGCCTCGCCCAGAGGGTTCAAAAATAGTCCTCTAATAGGGCCGCCTCTTTAGGATAAGCTTTTGAGAGCGGTTTCTATCCTCTCCGAAATAATAGAAAGAACCTCCCCATGAATCGCCGTCGTTTCATCCTCAGCTCTATCGGCACCACGCTCGCCCTACCCGGTTTGCCTTCCCTATTGGCGAAGTCGATTGGCGGCAATTCGCCTATCCAAACGGCCAAAGGGGCCGGCGATGGCGCGCAACGGTTTGTGGCCATCGGTAATCTGCTTGGGTTTCAGGTGAAACAACTTTTCCCAACAACACCTGGGGCTGATTACGAAAAGACGACACTTCTCGAACCTCTATGGGAGAACCGGAGCCAGATGACGGTCTTCCGAGGACTAGATCATGGAGTAAAAGGAGGACACTTCGCCGTCCATTCATTCCTCTCTGGCGTGCTCAACTCCGAAGCGCAAAACCGCCCGGATGGGAACGTCAGCATCGACCAGTTTCTCGCAGACGAAGTGGGCTTTGAAACACGATTCCCCTCACTCACCGTTGGCTCCGAAGGTGGCATTCATGGCGGATGCCAGATTGCGTGGACCAAGTCGGGGGTTCGCGTGCCGCCGATCACCGGGCCGGCACAATTGTTTGAGAAGCTTTTCGTCAGCGATTCGAAGGAGCGCCAGACTCGGCGCATCCAAGAGAATCAGGTGCAGGCCTCCATTCTGGATTCGGTGTTGGAAGAGGCGAACCAACTCTCGAAGCAGGTGAACAAGGAAGACAAGGACAAGCTCGACGAGTACCTAACATCGGTTCGCGATGTGGAGAAACGCTTGGAACTCCGCAAACGTTGGGCAAGCCATCCCAAGCCGGACGCTCCCTTTGAAAAGCCAGCCAATCGCAATGCAGTCGAAGATCTGCCATTGCTGTACGAGATGATCGCGCTCGCTTTGCAGACAGACTCCACACGGATTGCGACCTTGGAGATCGGGGGCGATTTTCTCCCACAGAACCTCGGTATCGACAAATCTCACCACGGTCTTTCACACCACGGCAACGACCCTGAGTCCATTGCGTACCTCATCGCCCTGGAGAAATATCAAATCGAACAATTTGGAAAATTCCTCACCCGCATTTCACAGATTAAAGATGGGGACCGTACGCTGTTAGACTCCACAGCCGTCATTTTTGGGAGTGGGATGGGCGACGCGAATACACACAAGAACTCGGATCTTCCCATCATTCTCGCTGGCGGTGGGTACAAACATGGCGAATTCCGTGTCGTACCGAACGAGGGGATCAACAAAGTTCCGCTGTGCAATTTGTTTGTCGATATTGCCCAGCGCATGGGCGTGCAAACCGCGTCCTTCGGAAATAGCACGGGCCGTTTTGCGTGATGCGATCTCGTCTGACCTCTAAAGGAAACCAAGGATCATCGATGGCGGAGAGCGGGCGGCTTCTGCGATCATTCTACGGTGCTTTATCAGGCTCCCCGAGCACTGCAACCCCCTCGGCCATCGCCAAGGAAAAGGAGCGTCGATTGATCCCGTTTGAGCGCGCACTCAAAATTGGAATACCCATCGCGGCGAGCATTACCTCGGCCATCGCACCGGTAACAGCACGGTCAGCGACAACCGATACACAGCCCCCCATCGTTCGACACTTCCTCGGCAAGTACTGCTTGGAGTGCCACGACACAAAGGTTCACAAGGGTGACCGAGAATTCGACACGTTTGCGCTGCCGTTGAAGTCAGAAGTCGAACTGCTCACGGCAAAAGACATCATCGACCAGATTACGCTGAAGGAAATGCCTCCGAAAAAGGCGGAACAACCCAGCAACGACGAGCGGCTCGCCGTTCTTGGGGTGCTTCGCGAGGGCCTCGCAGACGCACGACGCAAGATTTCAAGTTCAGGGGCGTCCACCGTCATGAGACGACTTTCCAGTCGCGAATACGAAAACACGCTTGCCGCTCTATTTGGACGACGCGTCGACACGCTTGGTCTAACGGCTGATTTTCCGAAGGAAAAAACTAGTCAGCATATCGACACCATCGGCCAGTCACTGGTGACTTCGAGTTTTCTGATCGACCAATACTTTCAGGCCGCAAACCGTCTCATTGAAACGCGACTCGGCGGTCCCGCGACCGAGCCGAAGAGCTGGCACTTTAACGGCCATTTCCGCCAGTACGAGGAGCTCGAAGGGTCTCACAAGGCGGCCTTCAACTTTCGCTACCTCAATCTCTACGAGCAGCCCAACACAGATACACGCCAAGGCGGTTACGGTCACATCGAGGACTTTCTCAAAGGCGTTCCCGTTTCCGGCTTGTACGACATCGAGGTGGAAGCGCAAGCGATGCATCGAGACACGCATTATGACCCCGCCATCTTCGGCATCGATTTCTCGGAACCCTTCATTCTCGGGATTGTTCCAGGCGACGTCACTAAAGGTCATATTCACTATCCCCAACCGATCGAACCGCTGCTCGCAAGCAGCACGTTGCCGGATGATCATCCGGAATGGTTGAAATTCCGTGTTTGGCTTGAAGCAGGTCAAACGCCGCGCTTCATATTTCCAAACGGTCCATACGAGTCACGTGCATCCGTCATCACGGTGAACAAGCGCTATAAGGACGACTTTCAGGGACGAACGGAAAAGTCTGATGTCAGTCGCACTGTCCTATTGAAGGAAGGTAAGCTCCCGCACATCCGCATCAGTGAAATTAAGATTCAGGGGCCGATGCCGGAGGCAGGAGGGAAAGCCGAGGAAGTAGCCGTTTTTGGGAAAGACGGTTTTCTGCCAGAGCACGCCGTCGAACAGCTCCAAAAGTTTGCAGAAAAGGCCTACCGACGTCCTCTCACCGACACAGATCAACGCCCAATCAGAGCCTTCTATGAAAAGCGTCTCGCTGATAGCGGGCAACCGCGACAAGCAGCACTCGACACCCTCAAACTCATCCTTTGCTCGCCATCGTTCCTCTATCTCAGCGAGATCACGCAGGAGACGGTGAAGACCCTCAGCCCTTTCGATCTCGCGTCGCGACTCTCATTTGCATTGTGGGCTGCGCCGCCCGATGAGGCGCTGCTGTCCTGCGCAAAGTCTGGCCTAATCACGCAGGAGGCCGAACTGAGAACACAAGTCCAACGCATGATGGCGGATGAACGCATCCGATCCTTCATCAACGGATTCCTAGACAGTTGGCTGAACCTGCGCGACCTCGGCAGCATGCCTCCCCCACGCGAATCGAATCGCGCTTATTATGCCGAGGATCTTCCATCCTCCATGAAGGCAGAAGTGCGTTTCTTCTTCCGGGATCTCCTCGTTAACAACGGTCCCACAGCGAGGTTC
Source organism: Chthoniobacteraceae bacterium (assembly GCA_947448395.1). Taxonomy (GTDB): domain Bacteria; phylum Verrucomicrobiota; class Verrucomicrobiia; order Chthoniobacterales; family Chthoniobacteraceae; genus Chth-196. The sequence continues at coordinate 7,581 of CANFNA010000068.1, read as the reverse complement.
CTGGATGCGGACTATACCTTCGTGGATAAGAAACTCGCCAAACTCTACGAACTGCCGGAAAAGAACACCTTGCGCCTCGCGGAGGGCTTTCAAAAAGTGAGCCTCAACCGCAACCCACATCGCGGGGGACTGCTCGGTATGGCTGGTGTTCTGACCGTCAGTGCCAACGGTGTTGAGACATCCCCAGTCACACGCGGCGTGTGGGTGAGCGAAAATATTTTGGGCGTCCCTCCGCCCCCTCCACCCGATGTCGTCCCCGCGATTGAACCAGACGTGAACGGCGCCTCAACCATCCGCGAACGGCTCGCCAAACACCGTGCAGACGCGACCTGCGCAGAGTGCCATCGCAAGATTGACCCTCTCGGCTTCAGCCTCGAGACCTTCGACCCAATCGGCCGTTGGCGTAGCCATTATCCGAAACCGAAGAACAACAAAAATCCAGCGCCTCCGGTCGACGCCAGCGGAGAATTTCCATCAGGCGAAACCTATCAAGACTTTGTAGGCTTCAAGAAAATTATCAGCGAGACACGGGAGGATCTCTTCACCCGTCATCTCATTCGACAATTTCTGTCCTACACCACTGGACGAAAGATGGAACCCTCCGACGACCTCGTCATCGAAGAACTTCTGGCAAAGGTAAAGAAGCAGGGGTTGGGGCTCAACACGCTGATGGTTGAATGCCTCACAAGCCCGATTTTTAGATCACGATAGCGATCGGGGCTATGGCCCAATCCCACCCAAAAAAAGAACCGCGCACCTCCAAGAGACGCGCGGTTCAAATTTTGAATCGTCCGTCCAGACGACTTAGGAACCGACGAGCTTGTAATCGCGAGGATTTGGCAGCGTATAAGTTCCGTCCGCATTCGCCTTCACGGGAGGAATCGCGTTCGGGTTCTTATGATCCGGCATTTGAGAATCATTGAGTGCCAGCGAGGCATCCCACTTGAGTTCTTTACCGGTGTAGACCGCATTTCTTGCGAGAACCGCCGTGAACGTGCTCGTTGCGCCGTAGTATGCGTCATTGTGTGGAATATTCTTCCGAATGAAATCGTGCAGTTCGTTGTGCTCAACCTGATACGGATTTGGGCTCTTCCCGTCGAACTTCCAGAGAATTTTGCCACTATAATCCATGATTTTTCCAATCTCGCACATGCCCTTGGTTCCGCGGAAATCCTCGGAAACACGCCCTTGGCCAGGATACTGACGGCACTGACTGGCAACAGAAACGCCACTCTTGTAGATCAAGTTAACGGCGAAATGGTCGAAAATTTCGCTCGGTTGGTCGGGATTACGGAAGTGACGTCCCCCCACGCCGAAAGCACTCACAGGGGTTTCTCCCAAGAACCAGTTTGCAACGTCGATGTTATGGACGTGCTGCTCGCAAATATGGTCCCCGCATAGGTAGTTGAAATGATACCAGTTGTGGACTTGGGACATGAAGTCAGTCATCCCTTCTTCGCGCTTCTTCCACCAGATTCCCGCCCCATTCCAATACACGTTGGCCTGAATGATATCGCCAATCATGCCGTCTTTGACTCGCTTGTAGGTTTCGCGATAAACGTCCTGATAGTGGCGCTGCAAACCAACTACGACTTTTAATCCGGCCGCATCTGCTTGTTTCGCGGCTTCCAATACCTTCCGCGCACCAACCGCATCAACGCACACCGGCTTCTCCATGAAAACGTGCTTCTTCGCATTCACCGCAGCCTCAAAATGGAAAGGCCGAAATCCTGGAGGCGTAGCCAGAATCACCAGATCACAGTGCTCGAGCACCTTGAGATAACCGTCGAGCCCAGAAAAACAGCGCTCTGGAGGAAGATCCACTTTATCCCCGTGTTTCGCTTTCAACGCTTTGGCCGTGCTCTCCACCTTCACCGAAAAGGCATCCGCAATGGCGACTAGTTTGACGTTAGAATCGGGAACGCTGAGCGTCTGATCGGCTGCTCCGCTACCGCGGCCACCGCACCCGACCAATCCAACGCGAATCAGTGAGTTATCGGAGTTGGCTTGTCCACGCATCACATGCGGGAATGCCATCATGCCGGCGCTGAGGACGCCGGCTGTTTTGATCAGTTCACGACGGGAGACCGTCGAAAGAGAGAGTTCTGACATAGGGGATTAGGTTAGGAGATCTTTCTGGAATTCATTTCCAAAGGAGGCCTCGTGAGATTCACCTTAAATCAAGCCCACGCGGCCTCAAAGACTCAACTCACGAACCGTACAAAAAATTAGGGCCGCCTTCCTCTTGGAAAGGCAGCCCCTATTTTTATCTGACCGTCGAATCAGATCCGAACGAAGCAGATGCTCCCTTTAGGCCTGAGACTCTGCAGGAGCAGTCGTCCCATTGGCTAACTCATCGCGCTCTTTCATCGCCACCTTGCGAGAAAGTTTCACACGTCCTTTGTCATCGATGCCGATGCACTTGACCCAGATTACATCGCCCACCTTCACAACATCTTCCGTGCGGTTAACACGGAAATCAGCGAGCTCAGAAATGTGACAGAGGCCGTCTTTGCCTGGCAGCACTTCTACAAAAGCACCAAAATCCTTCGTGGAAACTACGCGCCCCTGATAAGTCTGACCCACCTCAATCTCCGCAGTCATTCCACGGATGATCTGGCGAGCCCGCTCCATTCCCTCGGGATTACTCGAGTAGATGCTCACCTTGCCATCGTCTCCGATGTTAATTTCACATCCGGTCTCGGCCACGATGCTCTTGATGTTCTTCCCGCCGGGCCCAATCAGCTGGCCAATCTTGTCGACTGGGATCTGAACGGTCTCAATCCGTGGGGCATACTTGGACAGATCGTTGCGATGCGCAGGGAGGATCGTGACCATGTAATCCAAAATCTGCGTACGCAGCTCTTTGGCACGATGAATGCCCTCACAAATGATCTTGCTCGAAACGCCAGGAAGTTTGAGGTCCAGCTGGAATCCGGTGATCCCCGCGTGAGTTCCACAAATCTTAAAATCCATGTCACCGAAGTGATCTTCACTTCCAATAATATCGGAAAGAAGAGTGTAACGTCGGAGCGTCTCGCCTTCGAATTCCGTTACCAAACCAACCGAAATTCCGGCCACTGGACTCTTCAGCGGCACACCCGCATCGAGAAGCGCCAAAACCCCACCGCAAACGCTGGCCATCGAAGTGGATCCGTTCGACTCCATAATCTCGGAGGAAACACGAATCGCATAAGGAAAATCCTGTTCGGATGGAATCACCGGAGCGATGGACCGCTCAGCGAGCGCGCCATGACCGATTTCACGACGTCCTGGGCTGCCCGTGCGCCCGGTTTCACCCACAGAGAAAGGAGGGAAGTTGTAGTGGAGAATGAAGCGCTTGGTGGTTTCACCGCCTGTGTAACCGTCCAGTTCTTGAGCCTCACCGGTCGTCGCCAATGTGGCCAGCGCGACCGCCTGAGTTTCGCCACGTTGGAAGATTGCAGAACCGTGTGAACGTGGCAAAAATCCCACCTCGGCACCGAGTCGGCGCAATTCGTCGAGTTTGCGACCGTCGCAACGGACGCCCTTGTCCAAAATCGAAATGCGGAACGCTTTCTTCTGGAGATAATCAAATGCCTGGCTGACTTCGAAGGACGTCGCCTCTGGATACTTTTCCTTCACGGCTTTAGACACTTCATCACGAAGGGCTTCAACCGCCTTGCCTCTGGCGACCTTGCTTGGGAGATAAATAGCAGCCTCGATTCGGTCCCCCGCGACTGCATAAGCAATCTCGAGTACCTCATCCTTCACGAGCATGAGAGGCACCTCGCGCTTGGTCTTTCCAACCTTCGCAGCCAATTCGATCTGGGCTTCCACCAGAAGCCGAGCCTGAGACTGAGCAAACTCAAGAGCTTGGATAAAATCCGCCTCTGGGAGTTCATTCGCAGCACCTTCGATCATGATGACTTCATCACGAGTGCCCACGTAAACAAGGTCCAAGTCACTATCAAGACGTTGTGTGTGCGTTGGATTTGCAACAAACTGACCGTGGATTCGCCCGACACGCACCGCGCCAACTGGGCCTGCAAACGGGATATCGGAGACCATCAACGCAGCCGAAGCCCCATTAATAGAGAGGATATCAGGATCATTTTCTCCATCCGCACTCAGGAGAGTCGAAATAATCTGTGTATCATAAAGATAGCCCTTCGGAAACAATGGTCGCAGAGGACGATCTGTCATCCGAGCAGTCAAAATTTCCTTTTCGCTGGGGCGTCCTTCGCGACGAAAATATCCGCCAGGGAACTTTCCAACTGCCGCAGCTTTTTCGCGGTAATCAACCGTTAGTGGGAAGAAATCTTGGCCTTCCTTAATTCTGGTGGCCGAGACGGCCGAAACGATAACGATAGTTTCACCGCTTTGAACAGTGACTGCACCATCAGCGAGCTTTGCAAGCTTGCCGGTTTCGATGGTGATAGGAGTGGAGCCGACGTGGCTCGTAACGTGATGGATCATGGTTTTCTTTTATCTGAATCCAACCGTTCGCTTGTTGATTGCCCTCTGGCTCGTAGCCCAGTCCCCTCTCTTAATCGGAAGAGATCTCTCAACCGAACCTTTGTGAAGGGGCTGGGCTCCGTCCAAGGGCAGGAAAGCTCGGGTCGGACGGTTTAGGTTGTTCGTTTGGGGGAATTGAACCGACTCCCGAACAGGAGGGCTCAAAAAAGAGACACCCCCGGTTTGAGCGGGGGTGTCAAAAAAACTGACTGGAAATTACTTCCGGAGATTAAGCTTCTCGAGAAGCGCTTTGTAGCGCTCCACCGAGGTCCGCTTCAGATAATCCAGAAGCTTACGACGGCGAGCAACCAGCATCAAGAGGCCCCGGCGTGAGGCATGATCTTTTACATGCGATTGAAGATGGGACGTGAGCTGCGTAATACGCTGACTCAAGAGAGCGACCTGAACGTCGGCGCTGCCTGTGTCTTTATCGTGAAGGCGAAGCGCCTGAATTTCCGTGGTTTCTGCCATAACTCCGTTTTTAGATTTGGAGGGTCGAGTATGCGCTCCCCTGTGGGAAAAGCAAGAGGTTCCTCTGAAAGAGTCCTAAAAAGGGATCTTCCATGGCATTATCCCCGCCCCTCTTCAGAGTGTGGCCCTGATTCCTAGCAGCAATAGCCCGTACCCGACACCGGCTCCAGAGGCGATCTTCCATCGAATGGGAACTGCACTCAGCCAGGCAATGCCGTCCCTCAACAAATAGGGCATTCCGACGCAAAAAAGCCCTCCCACAATCCAAATATACAACAAACCAACCATCCAAAGACGACCCAACTCAGGGCGCATCCAAGCGGACTCCAAAAGTGGCTCTGCGGCCAACAACGCCAACATTCCCAAGGCACGCACCGACAAAAACTCGCGCATGTATCGGAGGCCCAGCAGGTAACCGGCAATACTTGCCAACAAAAAATTACGGCGGAGAGAGCTGAATTCCCCCAAATCGGTGGACGCCACAAGCCAGATAAACCATGCCGCCGCGGCAGTATATAAGAAGACCCCCCAATTCACGGACCTTGGAAAGGCCGCCATCCAGCGTTTGGCACCAGCCTCTAAAAAAAATCCAAGAAGATGCGAAAAAATGAGGAATGCCGCCACAAGCAGGAGCGCGTTTTCCAGAGAAAGCGAATAAATCATGGGAGAAGACCCTTACAGAACTCCCCAGCGCGTCTGCCCTCAATCTCAAACCCACTTCCGGTCCCGAAAATTTTGAACTTTTCCGAAATCACCACGTATGAACCGACTGGTCTCCGGCACAAAATTGCAGGCCGCATGTACAGAAGTTCCCATCTGTGCCACCCTCAAACCCCAATTTCATACTGGCTGAAAACCGAATTCCCTCCATGCCCACGCTCGCCGATCGTTTTCATCGCATCTCTCAAACGATCTCCGATGCCTCTCTACGCTCTGGAAGACCCACTGAGTCCGTCACCCTAATCGCCGTATCCAAAACGCATCCACCCGAATCCGTCGCCGAGGCAGTTGCCGCTGGAATTCATCTTTTCGGGGAAAGCAGAGTCCAAGAAGCGAAGGCCAAAATTCCTCTCGCCCCTAGCCGAACCCGATGGCACTTCATCGGACATCTTCAACGAAACAAGGTGCGTCAGGCGCTTCCCCTGTTTGAGCTCTTCCACGGGATCGACTCTCTCGAAATTGCGCAGGACATCAACCGGATCGCCGCAGAACTCGGGCTTTTCCCGAAAGTGCTACTTGAGGTTAATGTTGCCGGTGAGTCTTCCAAATTTGGATTTAAACCTGTCCAGTTGAGGGAGCAAATAGAGACCCTGATCTCTTTAGATCGCATTCAAATAGAAGGTCTCATGACCATTCCTCCTGCGGCCCATGAACCAGAGGATTCACGCCGATTCTTTGCGACTCTGCGCGAGCTCAAGAATCGTTTAGAGTCCGAAGCCCATCTCCCTCTCCAGCATCTCTCCATGGGAATGAGTGACGATTTCGCCGTGGCCATTGAAGAGGGCGCCACTTTGGTTCGCGTCGGGACTGCGTTGTTCGGAAGTCGTTCCGGAAAAGCGTGGAATGCATCCAAAGCGGACACTCTGGACGATTAGTCGGGCTAAGGGCATATTTAAGGCACTCCCCAAAAAAACTGCCCGTTAGCCGGAATGGAAACAAAAGCCATGCATTCGAGATTAACCCCCCAGCACGTGGCCCAAGTAGGCACCGAGTTGGCCATCCTTTGGAATGACGGTGTGGAATCCTATATCGGGCTGGAGGATCTCCGCAGAGCATGCCCTTGCGCAGTTTGTCAGGGAGAAGCGGATGTCATGGGGCAGGTGGATCGCCCAGAAACAAAATTAGTCCCTTCAAGCTTCCAGCTTCGAGGTTACCAGTGGATTGGAGGCTACGCTCTCCAACCCTCCTGGGGAGATGGCCATGGCACCGGCTTATACACATTCACCTACCTCCGAAAGGTGTGCGAAGGAAAGAATGCCCTATGAGAAGAGCAACTCGCTGGAGCATAGTCATCGCCACTTTCGGAGCCTGCATTTTCTCGGGGTTCATTCAGATCCGCGAACGGGCCATCGAAAAAGAGCCCGTCCCTTCCGAATTGTTCGATGTGATCCAGGCAGGGATTCTTGGACTGCGGGCTCAACACTATCAGCAAGTTTACCGTCAAGCTTCCAGCCGGTATCAGGATCGGTTGGATTTCGAACATTTTATCGAAACCGCGCGCGCCGACTGCGTCGCCCTCCGTCAGGCCAATCGCTGGGAATTCGGGGTGCCTAAGAACGATGGTCAGGACATCGTGGTTCCCGTGTACTTTTTCCTGCAATCCAGCGAAGTCCTCCCAGCACTCTTCACGCTCGTCCGAGAAGACCGCGCTTGGAAAATTGAGCACGTGCACCTCCCGGTTCGCACTGTTCAAAACAAGGCCATCGGTGGAATCCGTCTCTAGTAAATTGGTTTAGTCAACAGACATTGCATCGTCCCTCAACACTTGTGCTGAACTAACGGCAACCCGCTGGGTGCGAATCGTCCCAACCAACAAGCCGCGCGTCGAGGTGTGCCACTGAGCTCTTGGTGAGCCTCGTGATCATAAGACCTCTCGACCAATGCCAATTCCAG